>JAAFHQ010000244.1 GCA_013298445.1 Chitinophagales bacterium
AAAAGCGCAGCCCTTCCGTTTTGTAAAAACCGGCCTGCAAGACCAGATTAGTCGGTAAACCTACCGTGAAGGATGAATCAATCAAGGCTGCATTTGGATCACCGCTGAGCAATCCACTCAATTGGGCCGCTTTGTTGGGCAGGTCGGCAGGGCCCGTCCAGCTTGTGTAAGGGTCAGTATCAAAAATGATGGTACCGATGTTGCGAAACTGGTACAACTGGGCGCTATTGCGAAAACGGATGCCCCCAATGTCATTGAGTGCTATCCCAGCATTGCAGTTCCACCTTTCCCCCACGTATTCATACACCAAACCCAAATCCAAGCCCCAACCCGTACCTTGAATTTTCGCAGCATAGGGTGTGTTCTCATTTACCCCCAGGTTGCTGTTGGTGAAGGCCAGGGTAGCAGCACCTGGGCTCACTTCAAAACTATCCGTACGAATCTGCTGGTAACTGAACTGCTCATTGTAGATGCTTAGCCCTTCATACCCCTGCAAATACCGCAGATTAAAACCCAAGGCAAGTCGACGATCTTCGGCAGAACCAATGCTGTAATCGTAGTGCAAGCCCCATTCCCGCCAGGCCATTCCGTTGACGTGGGAGGGAGTCATATTGACTTTGCCCCGATTGTTGATGTAGGTATAATACCCCAGATCGGTGGGAAAAATGGTTTCCATTTCCATCCTGGCCCGGGTCGTGAACCCAATGCCATGCTGGCCCAGTCGAACCAAAAAAGATGGCCCCAACACGTTTACCGTTACATCACCGTAATAAGGGCTATTGCGTGTGTAGTAGTCCAAGACAAGACTATTTGGTCCGGGAGTTCGATCAGCTGGTATATCTGGTCGACTGTAAATGTTCTGGATGCTGCGGTATCGACTGAATTCACCAGCTTTGGACTTTTCCAAAAAGACGTAGTTGTTGCTCACGGAATTGACCGTTTCGACCAGGTTCAAGTCCCATTTTTTGTGGTACAAGGCGCCGAGTGCCGGATTGAGCAAAGTACTGTTGATGCCACTGAATTGTTGTAGGCGCAAACCAAGGGCCTCCTGGCCCGAACTGGATATTGCTGCCAGGATCAAGAGGGGCAACAGCAATATTTGCAGGTTTTTCATATTTGATACTTCTTTTGAGTTGAACGCTGAATGGGTGGGGTTTGATACTGAAAATTCAATAAAACCAAGTTCAGAATGAGGTCAAAGAGACTTTTTGGTGGAGTTCTAATAAATATTTGATACGAATTTAAAAAAAAATAAATTAATACTGTACGGTCTTTTTATTGTTTTTCCCTTAGGTGAGAAGGATGACTAGCAGCATGGAGCTTCTGAATAAAATATTTCAGGTAGTTGATTTGTATCTCTTATCTACTTATGGTTATTAATTGGCCGGGGCTTGTGTTTGGTTTCAATCTAAATAAAAAGGGCTGCCTCATTTTTGTAAACGAGGCAGCCCTGCCAACATTATTTTTGTTCCTTTTCCAGGTAAATTTCTTCTTTAGGCACATCCAATGTTTTGACCTTTTGCGGCGGCGGATTTTTGATCTTCATCTTTTCAGCCAATTCCTGGGTACTTACAAAGGAAGTGATCATCTGGGTCAACATGTCAGCTGCTGCGGTGGGCGCGTTGGGCAACAAAATCAGGTTGCTGTTGCTGTGCTGGCCAATTTGCTGCAGCGTGTCGTAGTGCTGGGTAACCAGGATCAAGGCAGAAGCTTCCTGGGAATTGATGCCCACTTTGTTGAGCAAATCCACCGACTCCTCTAAGCCTCGGGCAATCTCCCGGCGCTGATCGGCGATACCCTGACCTTGCAGGCGTTTGGATTCAGCTTCAGCTTTGGCACGGGCCACGATGCGGATGCGCTCGGATTCAGCTTCGTATTCTGCGGCCAGCTTCTGGCGCTCGGCAGCGTTGATGTGGTTCATGGCATTTTTTACGGCCTGGTCAGGATCGATGTCCGTTACCAGGGCTTTGATGATGCCATAACCATAATCATTCATGGCTTCTTCCAATTCGCGGCGAATGGCCAGGGCTACATCGTCTTTGCGTTCAAACACATCGTCGAGGCGCATTTTGGGTACTTCGGCGCGTACCGTATCAAATACATACGCAGTGATTTGTTCGGTAGGGTTCTGTAGTTTGTAAAAAGCATCGTAAATGCTGTCCGACAGTACGTTGAACTGTACCGAAACCTTCAAGCGGACGAAAACGTTGTCTTTGGTCTTGGTCTCCACAACAACGTCCAATTGCTGGATTTTCAGGTTGATGCGGCCCGCCGTGCGGTCTAGAATGGGGATTTTGAACTGCAGGCCCGCAGTCCGTACGCTGTGGAATTTGCCAAAACGTTCGACCACCAGGGCGGTTTGCTGTTTCACGGTGAAAATACCGGAGAAAAACAGGAACAAAGCCAAAAAGACTAAGATAAAAAATGCGATACCCATATTGCTTCAGGTTTTTAGATGGCATGAATGTATGAAAAAAATGTGGAATTAACATGGTTTAGGTTTTTTACTCAAACACACTTGTTTGCAAATATGCCGATTGTGCCCCGGATAGTCAATTTTTATCGATGGGGATCAAGTTTTTCCTAATTTTCTTAGCTATTTTTTCGTCCGATCATCTTTGCCCGCTATCTTTATTGCCAAACATTAGCGCAAGAAAAGCATGAACAAACAAAACTCAGAAGAACATCAATCCACTCTGCGTAGTCAGGGCTGGTTTGGAAAAAAAGGTAAAGACGGTTTCATTTACCGCGCCTGGATGAAAAACCAGGGCATCCCCGACCATGAATTTAGAGGCAAACCCGTCATTGGCATTTGTAATACCTGGTCGGAATTCACTCCCTGCAATGCCCATTTCCGCGAATTGGCGGAGTCGGTCAAACATGGCATTTATGAGGCTGGTGGTTTCCCCGTGGAATTCCCGGTAATGTCACTCGGTGAAACCCTCATCAAACCTACCGCCATGTTGTACCGCAACCTGGCCAGTATGGACGTGGAGGAATCAATTCGAGCCAACCCCATGGATGCAGTCGTGCTGCTGTGTGGTTGCGACAAAACCACTCCTTCCCTCGTGATGGGAGCCTGTAGCGTCAACATTCCTACCCTGGTGGTATCGGGTGGCCCCATGCTGACGGGCAAATACAAGGGAGGTGACATTGGCACCTCGGATGTTTGGCGCTTCAACGAAGCCTACAAAACGGGGCAAATGAGCGCCGAAGAATTCCGCGAAGCCGAAGCTTGTATGGGCCGTAGCCGTGGCCACTGTGCGGTAATGGGTACCGCGTCGACCATGGCCTGTATGGTGGAAGCCCTGGGTTTGTCCTTACCCGGCAACGCCGCCATTCCCGCTTCAGATTCCCGCCGCAAAGTACTGGCACATTACTCCGGTATGCGCATCGTGGAAATGGTGAAAGAAAACCTGCGCCTTTCCGATATCCTCACCCGCGAAGCTTTTGAAAACGCAATCAAGGTGAATGCGGCCATTGGCGGTTCCACCAACGCCGTGATTCACTTGCTGGCTATGGCTGGACGGATCGGAGTTGACCTCACCCTGGATGATTTTGACGTACACTCCCGTGGTGTTCCACTTTTGGCGAACCTGCAACCTTCCGGCCAATACTTCATGGAAGATTTTTATTACGCTGGTGGCCTTCCTGCCCTGATGCGGGAAATGGGTGACCTATTGCACCCGGCCATTACGGTCAATGGTCGCCCCATTACCGACAACGCCCAGGAATTTGACAACTACAATAAGGCCATAATTGGAGATCTGGAGGAACCCATCAACCCTCTTTCGGGGATAGTCGTCGTCAAAGGAAACCTGGCCGAAAATGGTGCCGTCATCAAAACCTCTGCGGCCACCCCTGAGTTGCTCAAGCATCGGGGTCGGGCCGTGGTTTTTGAAAACATTGAAGACTACCATGCCCGCATCGATGATCCAGCCTTGGACATTGACGAAAGCTGCGTCATGGTACTCAAATCCGTAGGTCCCAAAGGTTATCCGGGCATGCCCGAGGTTGGCAACATGGCCTTACCAGTCAAATTATTGGAAAAAGGCGTAAAAGACATGGTGCGTATTTCCGATGGCCGGATGAGTGGAACGGGCTTTGGCACCGTAGTCTTGCACGTTTCGCCAGAATCGGCAGCAGGGGGTACCCTGGGTTTGGTACAGAATGGAGACTTCATTGAACTGGATGTCGAAGCTCGGAGCCTGCACCTGGAAGTGAGTGAGGAGGAATTGGCCAAACGAAGAGCCGTCTGGCAGTCTCCAGCGTTTGAAGCCAGAGGGTATGTGCATTTGTACCAGCAACACGTCACCCAGTCTCACCTGGGAGCTGATCTGGACTTCCTCAAAGGTGGATCGGGCGATTCGGTAACGAGGGATTCGCATTAAATGGACGAGTTTCCACATGAGGCATCCCGAATTTTAAAGCCAAAATCGGGCTAAAATCTAATCGCGGAGCGATTGAATTTTGAATAGCCCCGGTCGTCCGGGGTAAATAGTACGACCAAATTGGCTGCAACCACGGCAGTGGTTGAACTCAATTAAGCAAAAAATTCAACCGCATCCGCGGTTGTGAAACCTTTTGCCGCGTACTGACCCCGGACGACCGGGGCTATTCAAAATTCAACCGCTTTCGCGGTTCGATCTCCCAAAAATTCGAGATGATTCATGTGTATCCCCTAAAACCCTTTTCAACCCTACCCATGCCATTCACAGGAAAAGTTGCTTTGGTTACCGGTGCCGGGCAAGGCATCGGCTACGAAATCTGCCGACAGTTGGCGCTGCGGGGAGCAGCTGTTTTGCTCAATGATCGGGACCCGGAACTAGCCGAATGTGCCGCAGAAGAAATCCGTTGGGAAGGGGGCAATTGCCTGGCCTGCGCCGGGGATGCGAGCCAGATTGCCTTTATTGAAAGTATGGTCCAAACCTGCGTCAAGGAATTTGGACGTCTGGATATCGCCATCGCCAATGCAGGCATTACCCATTTCGGTGATTTTTGGACCTTCCAGCCTACCCAATTTGAAGAAGTGATGAACCTCAATATGCGGGGGACCTTCTTTCTAGCCCAAGTTGCCGCCAAACAAATGCGCGCCCAAGGCGAAGGGGGAAGTTTGTTGCTGATGTCCTCTGTCGTAGGTGTACAGGCCCACAAAAACCTGGGCGCCTATGCCATGACCAAGGGGGGAATCCAGATTTTAGCCAAAAACCTGGTGGTAGAACTCTCCCCTTATGGCATCACCTGCAACGCCGTGGCCCCAGGAGCAACCGCTACTGAACGCACCTTAAACGATCCTGAATACGATCAAGTCTGGTCCAAAATCACCCCTATGGGCCGGCCCGCCAGCCCTCTGGACATTGCGGAAGCTGCCTTGTTTTTGGTGTCGCCCCAAGCTCGGCACATTACCGGGCAGACCTTGGTGGTGGATGGAGGTTGGACGGCGGTGAGTGTGCAGCCTTGAGGTCTAGCTGAAGTGAATCTAAGGTTTCTATGGTTCCTTAGGTGGTGAAAAAACTGCTACGCAGGGTATTCTTTCACCACCTAAGAAACTTAAGGCACTCAAGGAAACACCTCAGGAATGTGCAAAGAAATGTTTATTCCACCAACACCTTCTTCACCCCTACCCCACTTTCCGTTTGCAGCTCCAACAAGTACACTCCCGCAGGAATTTTGTTTACTTGCACTTCAATCCTATTTTCTCCAGACAGGACATCCACCTTTTTTTCCCACAACAAACGTCCTTGTACATCACGAAGGCGAAGGGCGCTAGAACCAGCCTCTTCTGCCTCATAAACCAAGGTAAATACGCCCTGATTGGGCTGCGGCACAATCTGCATCCGCGCTTCTAATCTTGGCGCATCATTCAGCCCAGTCGCTGGACTACAACCCGATCCAGCCCCGATGATCCGACTCAGCAGCGCGATATACGCCCCCTGATAATAAATGGCGGGTTCGCTGATTTCCCAGGAGTTTTCAGGCCAGCTGAAGTTCCAGTCCTTGTAACTTTTTTGTGGTGGTTGCGAAGCAGGTGGTGAGATGGTTTTCACCGAAAAATCCTTATTTGGTCCTCCGGTCACATAGCCCGGTGGTGGGCCTTTGGGCGAGGTCAGGGCATTGTCCCAATCCGACTTGTCCTTGTACCAATGGTGATACAGCTCGTTCACACATTTTTCGCCCCCATACCCATACATGTTACTAAGCATGACCATGGTGAGTGGATTCACCCCGTGCAGCCAGTGCAGGTACTGCTCGGCTACTTCCTGATAAAGGGCATGTTGGGGGGTATTGATGCCAAAATGGATGAAATCCAGGTTGAGCAATCCGGAATTGGAGCGGATGTTGTTGCTGCCCCAGTGGTGCGCCCAATCCTCCATGTAGGCCCGGTAGAGGTCACTTTTGTTTTGGTAGTTGTTGATCGAAAATGCGTAATTCATACCCGCCTTCTGGCTGCGAATTTTGCTGACGGCGGCCAAAGAGGCGTTGGGCATTCCGGCGTATTTGAGCAAGGCAAAACAAACGCCTATGTTGTAAGGATGCCAATAATTTTCATTGACCGGCCGAATCTTGTCATAATGGGCATCAATATGGGTCTTGTAAGCCGTGTTACCCGTGGCTTCGAACAGGTAAATGGCGGCAGCTACCGCGTTGCCCAACTGGCTGCCTGCATCCCGGTCGGCATCGCCAGAGGTGATGTTTTGATCATCGCAAGCGGTTTCAAAAGTGCTCAGGTTTTGGGTGGTGACCAGGGCTCTGGCCCAGGCTTTGACGGCGCGGTCGATCAGGTCCTGACCGTAAGCTTGCAGGGTGGGATCAGATAAGGACTTGTACACTTGCCCGGCGCAGGCAAAGATGGCCGCTCCGGTGATGGTAGCCGAAGTACATTCCCCCACCCAATAACGAGGCCGGGTATCCAAACTGGGCAGCGCGGGCACTTCATTAAAATTATCAACACCCACTTTGATCATCAAGCCATTGGTACCCGTGGCGTCTTGCATGCGTTTGAGCCAATCCAGTTCCCATTTGATTTCATCGAGCAAATCGGGGATGCCGTTTCCCGACTCGGGGATGTTGTAATTGTCTTTAAACACCTTCGGATTGAGCCGATAGGCCTCCAACATGTTGAGCAGGGGGTCAAAAGTAAAGGTGGTGTACTTGTTGGGGTCGCCTGCATCAAACCAGCCGCCGCTCACGTCGCGGGCAGTGGCCGGGTTGCTTTTGTCGTAACGGCTGCGAGCAGCTTTGTCTTGATTCAGGCCGCCATAACAGGCCCCATCTACCCATTTGGCATCTACATAGGGGGTGTTTTTGGCAAAATTGATTCTTTGGTAAAAAAACATCCGCACCGCCTGGCGCAGCACTTCATCGTACACCTGATCACCGATCTCAAACCGAAAGGAACCAACCTGATTGGTCAAATCGTAGATGTAGTAGCTGCCCGGAGTGCTTACGGTGCTGAAGTCAAACCACCAGCCCCGGTCGCCCGATTGGCCGTGGGTATTGCCATTGTTCCAGACTTGTAGGGTGCCGCTGAACACGATCTGATCATTGTCCCAGCGGCGGACCTGGTATTGGTTGTTGCCCACTCCGGGCGAGAACGTTTCACTGGCATTGAAACCCGCCTGGGGATCGGCAATGACGGCCATTTTTTTGGATTGGCAGAAGTAGCCGAATTGGTCTACTTTGATGAATTCGGTGGTTTTGACGGGACCTGCCCAGAGGGAAAGGCTAGCGAAAAAAACAATTAGAGACAGGAAGCTGCGCATGGATTTGGATTGAATAAATGAAGTGTCAGGGTACCTAAAGGATAGGTGCCTGATCACAAAAAAAATTGCAGCTAGTGGATTGTACGAGGTGGCAAGATAAATGCTTTTGGGAAAAAATGAACTACAAATTATTTAAGGCTTGAAGACTCCCACGAAATAGGTTTAGCCACAAATTGCACAAATTTTCACAAATGGAGACACTCACTTCGTTCGTGTGGCGAAGCCCATAAAAGCGCAAACGATAGCAATGAGTGGTAAGAAATAATAATGATAATTGCTCACACTCGATTTAATTCAGCCAAAGCGGCAGGATGGCAAAACGGATGCCACGGATGCCACGGATAAAAACGGATTTTTTCCGCCTGAGGCGGAAAAGGACGAGCCGAAGGTGAGT
>JAAFHQ010000245.1 GCA_013298445.1 Chitinophagales bacterium
CATATCGACCACGGTAAAAGTACCCTGTCGGACCGTCTGTTGGAATTTACCAAAACCATTGACAAGCGCAACATGATGGCCCAGACCCTGGACAACATGGATCTGGAGCGCGAACGTGGCATCACGATCAAGAGCCATGCTATCCAGATGGCCTATGTCCATACGGATGGGGAACGTTACACCTTTAATATGATCGACACCCCCGGGCACGTCGACTTTTCCTACGAAGTATCTCGCTCCATTGCCGCATGTGAAGGTGCGCTCCTGTTGGTGGATGCCACCCAAGGCATTCAGGCGCAGACCATCTCGAACTTGTATTTGGCCATTGAGCATGACTTGGAGATCATTCCCGTGTTGAACAAAATCGACATGGAAAGTGCCATGGTCGAAGAGGTAGCCGATCAAGTCATCGATTTGATTGGCTGTAAAAGGGAAGATATATTGTTGGCTTCCGGCAAAACGGGGGCTGGCATTCAGGAAATTATGGATGCAGTAGTCGCTCGGATTCCCGCCCCCAAAGGCGACCCTGAGGCGCCCCTGCAAGCCTTGATTTTTGATTCGGTATTTAACTCCTTCCGTGGCGTAATTGCCTATTTCCGTATTCTGAACGGGCGGATGCGCAAAGGAGAAAAGGTCCGCTTTTTCCACACCAGCAAAGAATACGAAGTAGACGAGGTAGGGATCCTGCAAATGAACCTGATTCCCCAAACACACCTGGAGGCTGGGAATGTAGGTTACATCATTACGGGGATCAAAGAATCGCGCGAGATTAAAGTTGGGGATACCATCACCAATGCCATCAACCCTTGTACCGAAGCCATTCACGGTTTTGAGGACGTAAAACCGATGGTATTCGCCGGGATTTTCCCCGTCGACAACGACGATTTTGAAGACCTGCGTGATAGTTTGGAAAAGTTACAATTGAACGATGCCTCTTTGGTATTCGAGCCTGAAACCTCAGTGGCGCTGGGCTTCGGCTTCCGTTGTGGCTTTTTGGGCATGTTGCACCTGGAAATCATCCAGGAACGGCTCTCCCGGGAGTTCAACATGGAGGTGATCACCACCGTACCAAACGTGTCTTACTTTGCCACCAATACCAAGGGTGAGAAGTTTGCGGTGCGTACCCCAACCGATCTTCCAGATCCCAACTATTTGCAAGAAGTACAAGAACCATACATCCGCGCTCAAATCATCACCAAACCGGAGTACATCGGGGCAATCATGACCCTTTGTATGGATAAACGGGGGATTTTGACTCGTCAAAGCTACCTGACTACCAGCCGGGTGGAGTTGACTTTTGAGCTGCCGCTGGCAGAAATTGTCTTCGATTTTTACGATCGCCTCAAGTCCATTTCGCGGGGTTACGCCTCATTCGATTATTACATGCTCGATTACCGCGCTTCCGATCTGGTGAAGTTGGACATCAAGCTGAATGCTGAAAATGTAGACGCGCTTTCGGCTCTGGTACACCGCACCAAAGCGGAGTCTTTTGGCCGCAAAATCTGCTCCCGTTTGAAGGAATTGTTGCCTCGTCAGCAGTTTTTGATTGCCATTCAGGCTGCAGTAGGTGCCAAAATCATCGCCCGTGAAACCATCTCTGCCCTCCGCAAAGACGTAACTGCCAAGTGTTATGGCGGGGATATTTCGCGTAAACGCAAACTGCTCGAAAAGCAGAAAGAGGGTAAGAAAAAGATGCGCCAGATTGGTAGTGTAGAGGTGCCGCAGAAGGCGTTTTTGGATGTATTGAAATTGTCGGATTGAGTATCCACAAATATAGGAGCATCGTAAAGCTCCAAAACGCCCCTCCGAAAGTTTCAGACTTTCGGAGGGTTTTTTATTTGCACTATTGTGCGCTAAAGAACTTTTCAAAAGGATGAACCTTTTGAAAAGGCATACAAAGGGTTACACTTTCTCTTTAAAAGTATCGGTTGGGAATAGAACAAAGACTCAGGTCCTTCGCAGTGCCCGGTACCGCCCCTTTCCAAACCGAGTCCCATTGAATTCCACCGTCCCCTTCAATTTTTCCTGCTCCTCTGCTGGCAATTGGCTAAAGTCGGCACATTCCTGAGAACAACAAGCATGATACTTCGCCGCACAGTCTTCACACTGGATGAAGAGCACGTGGCATACGTCGTTGGCGCAGTTGCGGTGGGTATCACAGGGTTGGCCGCATTGGTGGCAATGGGCCACTACGTCTTCGGAAATTCGTTCGCCGAGGCGTTCATCAAAAACAAAATTTTTGCCGATGAACTTGTTGGGCAATCCCTGCTCTTCACATTGATGGGCGTATTCAATAATACCTCCATCGATCATAAACACATTGCTGAAGCCCTTGTGCAGGTAGTAAGCACTGGCCTTTTCACAGCGGATTCCTCCAGTGCAATACATCACAATGTTTTTATCTTTATCTTCTTTCAGTAAGTCTTCAACCAAGGGCAATGCTTCCCGGAAAGTTTCCACATCCGGGCGGATCGCCCCTTCAAAATAGCCCACTTCACTTTCGTAATGATTGCGCATGTCAACCACGATGGTTTCGGGTTTGTCCAAGAGCGCATTTACTTCTGGTGCACGCAGGTGTTTGCCCCGTTTGGTGACGTCGAAAGTGGCGTCATCCAGGCCATCGGCGACGATTTTTTCCCGGACCTTGATGGCTAGTTTGAAAAAGGACTTGCCATCTTTTTCAACTGCGATATTCAAACGAATGCCATTCAGCCAATGGATGCTGAAGAGGGCGGTTTTAAATGCCTCAAATTTTTCGGTAGGCACTGAAATCTGACCATTGATCCCTTCTTTGGCCACATAAATCCGGCCCAATACGCCACATTCGCTCAACAACAGATACAACTCATCCCGGAAGGCCTGGGGGTCTTCGAGTTGGTAGTATTGGTAAAAAGACAAGGTTGTTCTTGGCTCCTTACTCTCCTCCAAACGTTGTTTTAACTCCCGATTGTTGACTCGATTGAATAATCTCTTCATGGTACTTAAAAAATAAACTCAATAATTAGTGGCCATGTCCTTCGTGTCCAGCCGCTGGTTTGGGGTTGTCTGGATCGATTTGAGGATTTTCTTTGAACAACTTTTTATTGATTGCATTCGCATCAGGCAGGTTGGGGTTGTACATGTAGTGCATGCCACAAACGGGGCAGCTACCAAAGGTTTCACTTCCACTGCCTGGGCAATGCATGGGGCACTGATATTTGGCAGTGAATTCGATGCCGTCGGCAGTTGGTTCTGAGCCAGCTGCTTTGGCTTCGGTTTTAATGGTTTCGCCAGCTTGATCCGCTGCTTTATCCGAGCCGCCACAAGCCCAAATACTGAGCGCCAATACCAACATACTGAAGCTAATGCGCATGGAAATTTTATTCATGGTACACTGATTTATAACTTTTGAGCCGCAAAATTAAAGATAAAAGCTGAATGGTGAATAGAGAATCTCTACAATTTCACCATTCAGCTGATTTTAAACCTATTAAGCTTTAGTTGCTATTCGGACGATCGTACTGGCAGCAACCATGTAACGCTTTGTATACTTTGTCCTTGGCACGGGTTTCATCCGTATCGTGGCCCACGGACGCTACTTTTTCCTTGATCTGTTTCAAGGCGCCGGGGGTATTTTCATAACTCACGGTGAGCTTTTTCTCGTCCATGTCCCAGTTCGCGTTGCTCACCCCAGGCAGTTCTTTGGCAGCAGTCTCAATGCGTTTTTTGCACATGCCGCAGTTGCCGTACACTTTAAAGGTGGATTCTTTTACCTCAGCATTTGGGCCACCTTTGCTTTTTTCAGCGGTTTGAGCCGATGCCTGGCTGGCACCAAACAGCATTCCTACACACAGCAGGAGGAAAGTCAGTTGTTTCATTGGATTAAAATTAAAATTTGGTTATTGAAGAAGTTGAGAGGGTTGAGGAGTTGAGAAGTTGAGGCTGCCGCGAGCGACACTCAACTTCTCAACTCCTCAACTTTGGTTATTGAACGTTTTCTTTGACAAATCCACAATTCAGCATTTCATCGCCGAAATAGGGATTGAGGATTTTTTCTTCATTGCTTAGCCAATCGGCCCCGCGGTTGTTGAAAGCCATGGGGCAATGTTGGACGTATAAAGCCTCTTTTCCTGAGCCAAATACTTTAAATGTGTGGATCAGGAGTTGAGATACAAAATCAAATTGGACCCGTTGGGCCTCCACATCCGTACTGGCTTTGATGCGGGCCACGTGCTGACGCAAGGCATTGAATTGGGTTTTCCAAAAAGCCAGGGCTTCATTGGGTAAGTTGGGGTTTTGCATTTTCTCCAATTGTTTGGCTAAATCCATGGCGTGGGTGGAGCTGGCTTTGGCGTTGGTTTTGACCAAATCATCTTTAACCCTTAAATAAGTTTTTGACAATGCATCCAATTCCTGACGAAACGCAGGTGAAACTATGGATCTAAAATCTGGCATTTCCATCACAACAGCCGCCGTTTTGGCCACCAGTTTGTTCATCATACTTTGTTGGTTGTTGAGTTGGGCCGCGGCATCGATCACGAATGCACCATTGGTTACCACCTCATCACCGGCTTGCAGGCCCTTGAGCACGAGGTAGGCATTGGAGGTAGACTCGCCCAGCTCAATTTCGCGGTATTCAAAACTGGGCACCTCTGCATCTGGTTTTTTGAGGTATACTACCGAACGTTTACCTGTCCAAAGCACCGCGGTTTTGGGTACTTCCAAGGCAGATTTTCCAGCAGCGCTTGCGCTTACTTCACCTTGAATGAACATTTCCGGCTTCAGCAAGCCGCCCGGGTTCTGAATCTCCGCCCGCAGTGATGCTGTACGTGATTGGGCATCGATGAGTGGGTCAATAAAAGTAATCCGCCCACTGAAGGTGCGGTTGGGTACGGAGGGTGTGCTGAACTGTACCACGTTGCCCACCCGAATATGGGCGAGATCCGTTTCATATGCTTCAAACAGTGCCCACAATTGATTGAGATTGCTCAACTCAAATAGCGCAGAGCCTTCCTCCACATAATCTCCTACTGCCACTTTCCGAGTCATTACTATACCGCTGTGGTCGGCGTAAAGGGTGATTTCACGCTGGATTTTGCCTTCCTCTTCTACTTTTTGGATGAATTCATCCGACACTTTCCAATAGCGCAACTTGCTCCGCGCAGCATCGGCCAATTCCGAACTTTTGCCTTTGAAACGAATGGCCTCCAATAGTTCCTGCTGAGCAGCCACCAGAGGTGGAGAATACATACGCGCTACTGCTTGACCTTTTCGCACTTGTTCGCCCGTAAAGGTGATGAACAGTCGTTCGATCCGGCCAGGAATATGGGCTACCTGGGTGGAAATGGCTCGTTCATCGGGTTGAATTTTGCCACTGAGGCTCAATTTTTTTCCAGCGCTTTGCCCCTGCCCTACCACTGTAGTTTGGATGTCCGCGAGGCGAATGGCATCCTCACTCATTTCCATTACCAAAGGGTCGGTGCTTGCACTGGCATTCATGGGCGTAAGGTCCATTTCGCAGATGGGGCAAATGCCCGGCTCCTGCTGGCGGATTTGGGGGTGCATGGAGCAGGTGTAAGTTGTGGCTGTAGTGCCTGACTCCGTTCCAGCGGTGCTGCTTTCGTGTTGGTGATTGCGCCCAAAAATGAGATAGCCCAGTACCAGCCCAACCAGGAGGGTTGCGGCAGGCAAAAAGGTACGGGGTGAAAGTTGGTATTTTGGTTTCATGTTTTTTTGGTTGAGGAGTTGAGGAGTTGAGAAGTTGAGAAGTTGGAACTGGCACTTCGGCTACGCTCAGTGACCAGTTCCAACTTCTCAACTCCTCAACTTCTCAACTTCCGCCTTCGCCTGCTGCACCTTCACGATGGCATCCAAGTCCATCAATTGGTACTCCAAGCGTAGCTCATAATTTTCCAAAAGGCTCTCGTACAAATCGGCATTGGTACTGAAATTGCCCTCCTGCATCTTGATCAGTGCATCGAGGGTTTTGAGCTGTTCTTGCACAAATTCGTGGGTCAAACGCGCTTCTTCCTGTAGGGAGATGGCCCGACCAAGGGTAGCGGCAAAATCGTTGCCCAAGGCTTGGGCTTCCAGGTCTAAACTCTCGCGGCGCAATTGTTCTTCCCGCACTTTGGCTTCGTATTTTTTGCGGTAAAGGGGCAAACGAATGCCAATGCGGGGCATCACCATGTCTTTGCCAGCAGAAGTCAAGCCGTGTTCGGTTACTTTGCTCATCACCACGTAGTCCAAGCCCAGGCCAATGTCCGGTTTGCCTTCTAAACGATTCAAGGCTTCCATTTGACGTGAAGCTTCCTTTTCGTACCGTAAACTGCTGATGGCCGGGTGCTCTCGTTTGATCTGTTGCAGCAAGGAATCCATTTGAAAAGGCAATATTTCAAAGCTCAAGGTTTCATTCAATTGAATAGGCGTTTGAGCCGGGCGATTCAACAATTGATTCAAGCGATACTGCGGGAATTGGGTGCGGTTTTTCATTAAGTTGAGTTGTTGCTCCTGTTGGCGGATTTTCAACTGTACTTTCAACACCTCAGTTGCATTTCCACGGCCACTCTCTACCCTGGCCAAGGCCAGGCGTTCGGCAGAGCGACTCAAAGTGATGCTTTCTTCCAAAAAATGGATGCTGTTGACCGTCAGGTAATAATCCAGCCAGGCCATTTTGACCTCATAGCGAAGATTGAGTGCTTCCGCCTCCGCTTGTTCGTAAGTCACCCGCGCTTCACTGAGTGTCAAAGCCGAACGGGTTGACAAAGTACCCGGCCAGGGAAATTCCTGCATGCCTCCAATGATCGCCGCTTGCTCCCAGGTTCGCATGCGCAAAGGCAGGAATTGGGTGCTAAAATCCAGTTGGGGATCGGCCAATTGGTTTTGTTGTGGCGCTCGCTCCAGTTGGGACTGGTAGCGGGTGTAGCGGGCTTTGAGCTCGGGGTTTTGGCGCAGGGCAATTTGGACGAGGCTGTCGAGGGGCTGGGCAGTCAGCGCTAAATTTCCTGCCCCCAGAATAAAAAGTAAAATAGCCCAACGGTGAAATGCTTCGGGTAATGCTAGTCGTATTGCTGGTACACGTCTCTGACTTGTACCCATTATCCCCGCGTCTCTGACGCACAAGGAACGCGAAAACACTTCAAAACCATTTAATAAAGAAGCAATTGCAATTTTAACACGTCTGGAGACATGTAGATAATGGTTCAAGTCTGGAGACTTGAACCAGCGGAGGGTTATTTTTGCACATTCTGCAAATGCTTGAGAACCCCCGACCCCTAAAGGGGAGTACATTCTCGGGCTACCGAAAATGTTGCTTCTTTTACTGAACGGTATAATTTTCTGCCAACCACAAATGTACTCCCCTTTAGGGGTCGGGGGTTCTGAGACCTGCGCAATATCTTGCGCCCAACGCCCCCCTATCAATACATTTTCATTTTTAACTCGCTTCATAGCTCCCCAGTTTTTTTCCCACGCAGCCCCGCCTCTTTCCACAGGCAAAACAACACAGGAACGATGAAGATGGAAATGATTTCAATCAAAAGTCCCCCAAAAGCCGGAATCGCCATTGGTGCCATGATGTCCGAGCCCCGCCCGGTGGAGGTTAAAATTGGTAAAAAGCCCAGCAAGGTCGTCGCCGTAATCATCATGGCGGGGCGCACCCGGCGGGCTGCACCATCCAGAACTGCCGCCCGAATTTCGCTGGTACTGCCAGGCTTCAACGCCGCAAAACGTTCACGCAGGTAAGTAGCCATCAGCACCCCGTCGTCGGTCACAATGCCAAATAAGGCCAGGAAGCCCACCCACACCGCCACACTGAGGTTGATCGGATGGACATGGAACAAATCACGCAGGTTTTCACCGAACAAATTGGCATCCAAAAACCAGGGCTGTCCATAAAACCACATCATGATAAAGCCTCCCGCAAAAGCCACCAATACACCTGTAAAAACCATTGCTGAAATGGTCAAAGAACGAAATTCCAGGTACTGAATCATAAAAATGATCAGCAAAGTCAAAGGCAAAATGATGCGGAGGCGTGCATTCGCCCGCAGGTTTTGTTCGTAATTGCCTGCAAAGCGGTAGCTCACTCCATGCGGCACTTGCAAGGCGCCTGAAGCCACTTTTTCATCCAGGAATGTTTTGGCATTCGTCACTACGTCGATCTCGGG
>JAAFHQ010000248.1 GCA_013298445.1 Chitinophagales bacterium
GACATCTGTCATGGCTATCCCACGCATCAGTCATGACTTTTCCCACGACTAAAGTCATGGGTTCTTTTTTATGGTGGCCTCCCACGGATAAATCCGTGGGTTGGCGTAAGTTTCTGGGGAATGGAAGGCCATCACACCCACACGTTCACACTCAAACTCACACCCATTCTTGTGGGCCATCACACCCACACGTTCACACTCAAACTCACACCCGTTCTTGCTTACAAAACCCCTTTGGTGGAAGGTAGTTCCTGGCTGTTTACATCTCGTTTTACGGCCATTTTGATGGCTTTTGCTACAGCTTTAAAGGTAGCTTCGATCTTGTGGTGTTCGTTTTCGCCTTCGGCTTTGATGTTGAGGTTGCAAAGGGCGGTATCACTGAAAGACTTGAAAAAGTGGTAGAACATTTCAGTAGGCATTTGACCGACCTTTTCCCGGCGATACTCCGCGCTCCAAACCAACCAGGGGCGACCACTAAAATCGATGGCAGCAGTAGCCAGGCAGTCGTCCATCGGCAAAATGCAAGAACCGTAGCGTTCCATTCCCCGCTTGTCACCTACCGCCTGGCGGAAAGCTTCACCGAGGGCAATGGCGGTGTCTTCAATGGTGTGGTGTTCGTCGATGTGCAAATCGCCTTGCACCCGCACCTCCAGATTAGCCCCACTGTGTTTGGCCAATTGATCCAGCATGTGGTCAAAAAAGCCTAGCCCGGTGTGGTTGTTGTAACGTCCTTGTCCATCCAAGTCAAGTTGTACTAAAACATCCGTTTCCTTGGTCACCCGGTGCACTTTTCCGGTACGTTGGCGACCTTTGAGGAAGCGGTAAATTTCGCCCCAATCGGTGGAGGTCAGGGCGATCACTTCCTGCAAACTCCGCGCATCGTTGCTGATTTCGTCGGCACCCAACTTTGGGTCGGTTACCATCCAAATCGCTTTAGCCCCCAGGTTTTTGGCCAGTTGCACATCGGTAATGCGGTCGCCGATTACAAAAGAATTGGCTAAATCCACACTGCCATCCATGTAATGGGTTAGGAGGGCAGTACCGGGTTTGCGAGTGGGTTGGTTTTCATGAGGGAAAGTGCGATCGATGACCTCTTCGGCAAAATTGATGCCTTCATTGCGAAACGCCTTCATGATGGCATTGTGAGCAGGCCAAAAAGTATCTTCGGGATAAGAAGGGGTTCCCAAACCATCCTGGTTGGTGACCATGACCAATTCATAATCCAGTTCCTGCACAATTTTGGCCAGGTACTGAAAAACGAGGGGATAAAACTCCACCTTATCCAAAGCGTCAACCTGATAATCGTGGGGTTCCAAAACCAGGGTTCCATCCCGGTCAATGAAGAGTACTTTTTTCATGGTCTCTTGTTCAAAGCAGTTAACAATGCATCGTTTTCTTCCGGGCGTCCTACGGTGATGCGCAGGCTTCCGGCACAAAGGTGTACCGAGTTGCGGTTGCGCACGATAATCCCCTCTTCTACCAGGTATTGATAGGTGCCATTGGGATCATCCATTTTAACCAGGATGAAATTGGCATCCGAGGGGAATGTTTTTTCAACAAACTTCAAGTCGCCCAAGCCTTTGATCAAACGTTTACGCTCGCTAAGCAGGGTCGATAGCAATTGGCGGTAATCATCCTGGCTGGTTTCCAGGGTTTCCAAGGCAATTTGCTGGGTAAGTTGATTGATGTTGTAAGGTGGTTTTACCTTATTGAATAGCTGAATGATTTCAGTGGAAGCAAAAGCCATCCCCAAACGAATGCCCGCCATGCCCCAGGCCTTGGAGAAAGTTTGTAAAACGATCAGATTAGGGAATTCGGACAACAAGGAGGTACAGCTGGCTTGATTGGAAAAATCAATGTAGGCTTCATCCACCACTACCACCCCTTTGAATTGTGCACAAAGGCTACGAATGCGCTCCAATTCCACATCGTTACCCGTTGGGTTGTTGGGGCTACAAATGAACAGGATTTTGGAGTGTTCATCTGCCGCTGCCAAAATGGCCTCAACATCGGGCTGAAAATCCGGGGTGAGCGATACACTGCGGATGCCCACATCGGCAATGTCGGCCGAAACCTGATACATCCCATAGGTAGGTGGTAAAATCAGAATATGGTCCTGGCGGGGTTCACAAAAAATCCGCACCACGAGGTCAATGGCTTCATCGCTGCCATTCCCCAGGAAAATCTGCTCAGCAGGTACACCTTTTAATTGGCTGATCGCTGCTTTGAGTTTCCACTGCAAAGGGTCCGGGTAACGGTTGAGCCCCGTTTCAAAGGGGTTTTCGTTGGCATCGAGAAAAACCTCGGCCTTACCTTTGAATTCACTGCGCGCCGATGAATAAGGCACCAGTTTACGGATATTGGGACGAACCAAATTGGCTATTTCCATTGTTGCTATTTTTGGCTTTTCATCTTTTCCAATCGAATGCTCACCGCCCGCTGGTGAGCTACCAATTCTTCGGCAATGGCCATCGTTTCCACGGTTGGACCAATGTTTTTCAAACCTTCCGCAGTCAAGCGCTGGAAAGTGATTTTTTTGACAAAAGAATCCAAAGATACACCGCTGTAGGCACGGGCGTAGCCATTGGTGGGCAAGGTATGGTTGGTTCCCGAGGCATAATCACCTACCGATTCAGGGGTATAATTCCCGATGAAAACCGAACCGGCATTTTGCACTTGCTCTGCAAAAGCCTCAGCGTCTTCCATCGCCAGAATCAAGTGCTCGGGTGCGTAATCGTTGATCAAGCTCAAAGCCTCTGCAGGGGTGTTTACCAAAACTGCCACACTGTTTTCCAATGCCTTGCGAGTGATTTCGGCCCGAGGCAACAATGCAACCTGGCGTTCTACCTCCTGCAAAATTGCTTCCAACAATTCGGCTTTTAGCGCCAATAAAACCACCTGGCTATCAGTTCCGTGTTCTGCCTGGGCCAATAAATCAGCAGCTACGAAGGCCGGATCGGCCTGCGCATCAGCACAAACCAAAACCTCGGAAGGGCCGGCGGGCATGTCGATGGCGACTATTTCCCTGCTAACCAGTTGTTTGGCAGCGGTCACATATTGATTGCCCGGGCCAAAAATTTTGTATACCCTGGGAATACTTTCGGTACCATAAGCCAAAGCACCAATGGCCTGTACCCCGCCAGCCTTAAAGATCTTGGTCACTCCAACAGCTTGGGCTGCGTACAAAATAGCAGGGTGAATTTTGCCTGCCTGGTTGGGTGGGGAACACAGGATTATTTCTTTACAACCCGCCAATTTAGCTGGTACTCCCAGCATCAAAACGGTCGAAAAAAGTGGCGCAGTGCCCCCAGGAATGTACAAGCCCACCTTATCGATGCCCACATTTTTGCGCCAGCAAAACACCCCAGGCATGGTTTCTACCACTTCGGGCTGGCTCTGTTGATGGGCATGAAAGGTTTCAATGTTGCTTTTGGCGGTTTGAATGGCTGTTTTTAAGGCGGGGGCAAGCAATGTTTCTGCTTCAGCCAATTCCGCCGCACTTACTTCCAACTCCTCCAGCGTCACTTTGTCAAACCGTTGGGTGCATTCCTTCACCGCTGTGTCTCCACGCTCCCGGATGTCTTGCAGGATTTGCCCAACAATGGCGTCCAAATTGGCGGCGGTCATTGCTGGCCGCGCCAGTAGCGACGGGGTGGAGACTATATTTTGATAAGTGTACCTTTTCATGTTTTTTATAGAATCATCTTCTGAATCGGAATAATCAAAATCCCCTGCGCACCAACCGCCTTAAGCTGGTCGATGATTTCCCAGAACCGATCTTCGCTGATTACGGTATGTACACTACTCCAACCCTCGGCGGCTAATGGCACTACAGTAGGGCTTTTCATGCCAGGCAAGATGTTGATGATGGAGTCGAGGGCTTCATTCGGCGCATTCATCAATAGGTACTTGTTGTTGCGGGCGGCCAGAACGGATTTAAAGCGGAAGAGCAATTTATCCAGCAATTCGCGGGCCTCGGGCTTCATGTTGCGGCTGGCAAAAATGGCTGCTTCTGATTTAAGCAGCACCTCTTTTTCTTCCAGGCCATTCATAAATAAGGTGTTACCTGAGCTAACCAGGTCACATATAGCGTCAGCCAAACCAATATTTGGTGCTATTTCTACTGATCCAGCAATTTCGTGGATTTCGGCCTGGATGTTTTGTTTTTTGAGGAAAGCGTGGAGGGTGTTGGGATACGAGGTGGCAATTTTTTTGCCCTGCATCCAATTGATGCCTGTATAAATGGTGCCTTTGGGAACCGCCAGCGAGAGTCGGCAGCGAGCAAACCCGAGGGGAAGCACCTCTTCCAGGTCTTTTTCTTTTTCAGTTACGGTATTTTGCCCCAAAATCGCCACATCGGCAACTCCATCGGCGACGTACTGGGGGATATCCGAATTGCGGAGAAAAAACAATTCCATCGGAAAGCCTGAGGCAGATACTTTGAGTTGATCGCGGCCATTATCGACCCGCACCCCGCATTCTCGCAGCATTTCCAGCGAGTCCTCTTGCAGGCGCCCGGATTTCTGCACGGCAATTTTGAGTTTGGTTGACATTTGTTTGGATAATTTGGGACAAAAAAAAAGAGGTCTACCGACAAATGGTAGACCTCTTTTGAGATTTAATACTGAATTAACGCAGCATACTCATTGACCATTTGCCTTACGAAGGTAAGCCATGATGATGATGAGTATGTTTGGGACAAAAAAAAAGAGGTCTACCGACAAATGGTAGACCTCTTTTGAGATTTAATACTGAATTAACGCAGCATACTCATTGACCATTTGCCTTACGAAGGTAAGCCATGATGATGATGAGTATGTGCGAAAATAGCATTCATAAAGTATAAAATGGTGGTGCGGGCAGGAATTGAACCAGCGACACCAGGATTTTCAGTCCTGTGCTCTACCAACTGAGCTACCACACCATGTAAAGAACGTGCCCTTTTTCGAAAGGCGTGCGCAAATATACAGCGATGTTTTTCTTTTATCCAAACCGCCGCATCAATTTTTTCAAAAAAAAACACAAGTAGGCCACTAAAAGTTCCCTTGGACTGGATTATGCGTCTCAATAGTTGTAATTTTATCACTCAAAATCATTTAGTCATGAGCGAATTCGAACAGGTTGTCAAAGAAGGTGCCCAAAGCATCGGTAAAAAATTCCGCCGCCTCCTTTTGTGGGCTTTGTTGCTGGTTTTTGTCGGTTTTCTGGGGTATATATTTGTTTATTGCAATTTTACCTTGAGTAAAGGAACTACCAGTGGTACTTTGACCAACGTCACGTACAAAGGTATTTTATTCAAAACCCACGAAGGGAACCTGAATACGGGGACCCTCACTTTAAACCCCAACATTGCGCCAGATAGCAAAACCCAGGCGATGAACGGCTGGAGTTTTTCTATACCAAGTGCTGAAGTAGCGCAAAAACTGGATGAGTTGCAAGGCCAAAGAGTCAAACTTTTTTACCGCAAAAAAGTAAAAGCCCTGCCTTGGCAAGGCAAAACCAACTATCTGGTTTACGACGTTAAAAAGCTCTAAGTGGACATTTTACGGGGCTTGTTCCTGATCTTTCTATTTTGGGCGCTGGGTGAAACCACCTCCCAACTAGCAAGGCTACCCATACCTGGTGCTGTAATTGGCATGCTGGCCTTATGGGTAGCCTTGCAATTGAAATGGGTTTCGTACGCCTCGGTACAAACCACAGCCAAAGGTTTTTTGGGCATCATGGGGGTGTTCTTTGTGCCGCCCAGTTTGGGCATTTTGTTGCACGCCGAACGGATGTTGCAATACGGCTGGAAATTAGCGCTCCTAGTAGTCTTCACTTCCGCACTCAGCGGATTGACTACTGCTTTGGTATTCAAACTGCTGAATCGATGAATCCTTTTCGTGAACCCGCCCTGATGATTGGCCTCACCCTGGGTGCTTACTTGTGGGGGCAACAGCTTTTTTTGCAATACCGCAAATCCTGGCTGAATCCGGTGTTGGTGGCCATTATCCTGATTGCGTTGGTGCTACAAATTGGCCGAGCAAAAGTGGAAGATTACCTGGAAGCTACCCGCTCCCTGGTGTTTTTGCTTTCGCCTACTGTTATTTGTCTTGCCCTAATTTTGTACGAACAAACCTCAGCCTTAAAAAAGAAAGCACTGTCGATTGTTGTAGCGGTTTGTGTAGGTGGCTTAGTCAATGTGGTAGTTGGGGTGTACCTGAGCCGTTGGCTGGAATTGCCCGAACCCTTTGTACAAGCCATGTCGACCAAAGCGGTTACTACGCCCATTGCGCTGGAGTTGAGCAAAGCCCTTGGAGGTGAAGCTTCACTGACTGTAGCCTTTGTATTGCTGAGTGGAATCATGGGCGCGGTGTGGGGTTTACCTTTTTTGCGCCGGATAGGTGTAAAGGATGAAATGGCAAGGGGCTTGGCGATTGGGACCGTTTCCCACGGCATTGGCACAGCCAGAGCGCAGCAAGAAAGTGACCTGATGGCGGCCGCAGCAGCGCTGGCCATGGCTTTAAATGGGCTATTTACGGCTTTTTATTTGCCGTATTTGTACTTTTGGCTTTGATGTGTATTTGGGTGACCACGATGGAAAGGGCAACCACGTAGGGTTGCCTCAACAGGGTTGCCCCTACGAAAATGAATGATATGAATTTGTACCAAAACCTGCTGAAACCCCTACTTTTTCGCATTGCGCCTGAACGGGCCCACCACCTCACGGTTGCCCTGCTCAAATTGGGTTTGGCAATACCTGGCCTGAGTGGCTCTTTACGCAAAGCGTACCAAGTCACCGATGCCCGGCTTGAGCGACATTTTTTGGGCCTGAAGTTCAAAAATCCGGTGGGTTTGGCGGCTGGTTTTGACAAAGATGGCCGGCATTACCATGCGATGGCGGCGCTGGGTTTTGGTTTTGTGGAATTGGGAACAGTAACTCCTAAGCCACAAGATGGCAATCCACTTCCCCGTTTGTTTCGACTCCCGACCGATGAGGCCTTGATCAACCGCATGGGATTCAACAATGCCGGAGTGGATGCCTTGGTGGAACAGCTCAAAAAGCCGCGCCCGGCTGGATTGGTCATTGGTGGAAACATAGGTAAGAATAAATCGACCCCCAACGAACTGGCCATCAACGATTACCTCTATTGTTTTGAACGGCTCTTTCCCTTTGTAGATTATTTTGTGGTCAATGTGAGTTCGCCCAACACCCCTGATTTAAGGGCCTTGCAGGACAAAGAACCTTTGATGGAGCTCTTGTCCACTTTACAAAAAAAGAACCACGATTACCGCGTCCCTACCCCAATTCTGCTCAAAATAGCCCCGGATTTGAACGAAAAACAATTGGACGACATCCTGGAAATTGTACAGGAAACGGCCATTGCCGGGGTGATTGCGACCAATACCACCATCAGCCGGGAAGGACTGGTCGCTGGCCCGATTGAACTGGAAGAAATTGGCGCAGGTGGTTTGAGTGGCCAACCATTGCGGGAACGCTCAACCGAGGTGATCCGCTATTTGTATGAAAAATCCGGTAAAAAATTGTTCATCATTGGTGTTGGAGGGATCGCCTCCGCGCGGGATGCGCAGGATAAATTTGAAGCTGGTGCAGCCCTGGTACAAGTGTATTCGGGGCTGGTGTACGCTGGACCAGAATTGGTGAAGGAAATTTGTGAGGGGATTTTGGCGGGGTAGTGATAGTATAGGTGAAATTTAGTAAATTCCCTACTTAATCAGTTCCTTATGAAAACAGTACTCCTCCTGATCAGCCTGAGCCTTTGTAGCATTCTGGCTTTAGCTCAACAACCTTTCGTCGCCAATATGGACGAAAGTAAAGTTGGCAATTATACCCTCCCCAATCCACTCCAAAAACCGGATGGGACCATCGTCAAAAATAAAAAGGCCTGGGAAAAGCAGCGCCTCTACTGGCTTGAGCAGTTCCAAAAAGTGATGTACGGAAAAATGCCAGGCAAAAAACTTCCCCAAAGCAGCCAATTGGTTTCCCGAACCGAAATTATGGGCGGCAAAGCCATTCAATACATTTGGACCCTCACGTTTGCAGGAA
>JAAFHQ010000246.1 GCA_013298445.1 Chitinophagales bacterium
AGCGACGATTTTTTCAGCGTAGAAAAGCACAAAACTGCAACTTTTGTATCTACCAAAATCGTTCCTAACGGTAAACCAGGTGGCTTCAGCGTTACCGGCGATTTGACCATCAAAGGCATTACCAAGCCAATCACTTTTGACGCTGCAGTGAAAAACGAAGGCGGCAAAATTGTAGGTACTTCTGCCATCAAAGTAGACCGTACCAACTACGACATCAAGTACCGTTCCGGCAAATTCTTCCAGGATTTGGGCGACAAGGCGATCTATGATGAGTTTGATCTGGAAGTGAGCCTGGTGGCGAGCAAATAGTGATGAATGATGAGTGATGAATGATGAATTGTTACTGCGGTAGCAATTCATCATTCAACACTCATCATTTATCATTCTCTTTCTTTGGTACAAAAGGCCGAATCATCAAGCGCAAGGACTGATCATAAGTCACATAGTTCCAGACCCAGTTGATAAAAACCATCACCTTATTGCGCACGCCAAGGAGTTGAAAGAGGTGTACAAAAAGCCAAACCAACCAGGCAAAAAAGCCCTGAAATTTGAAGCGGGGCAAATCCACTACCGCCTTATTGCGCCCGACAGTGGCCATTGAACCCAAGTCGCGGTATTTAAAGGCAAGTGCCGCTTTTCCTTTTTGTTTTTTTGTAAATGCATCGGCCAGATAAAGGCCCATCTGCATAGCTACTTGTGCCACTTGGGGATGACCTTCCGGGAAGGCATCATCTCCACTCATCAAGGCCACATCCCCCAAAGCATAGACATTTTCCATGCCTGCTACGCGGCAATGATTGTCCACTTTGAGGCGATTGCCCGGGCCAATGGCCTCGGCAGGAAAACCTTCAAAAATAGCGCCTACAACTCCTGCCGCCCATATCACCTTGCGTGAACGGATTAGGGTGCCGTCTTTCATAGTCACCATTTCACCATCATAGGCAGTTACCCGGTTGTTGAGGATGACCTTGACGTCCATTTTTTGCAAAAACTCCAGCGCTTTTTTGGCGGCCTGGTCGGACATGCCCTTCAACAATTGATCTCCACTTTGGATGAGGATGATTTCAATTTCGGAGCAATCCATTTCAGGGTAATCCTTGGGCAGGATGTATTTGCGCATTTCAGCCAGCGAACCGGCTACTTCTACACCAGTTGGTCCACCACCTACAATCACAATATCGATATAGCCTTGGCGCTCTGTTTCATCGGTGATCGACAAGGTTTTTTCATAATCGTCCAAAATGCGGTTGCGCAAGTACAGGGCCTCGGAGACCGATTTCATCGGCAAGGCTTTGGCGGCCAGGGCAGCATTGCCAAAAAAGTTGGTATCGGCGCCCGTAGCAATCACCAGGTGATCGTAGTTGACAATGCCAAGAGGCGTTTGCAGGCGCTTTTTGTCGTACTCAATGGCCGTTACTTCGGTGACCCGAATGAAGACGTTGGAATAGCCCTGAAAAAACTTGCGCAGTGGGAATGCTATTGAACTAGGCTCTAAACCCGCCATGGCCACCTGGTAAAACAGGGGTTGAAACTGGTGGTAGTTGTTTTTATCGATCAAAACCACCTGATAATTGGCTTTGAGGAGTTTTTTGGCCAGCAGCAGGCCCGCAAAACCACCGCCGACGATGACGATGCGTTCGAGGGTGCTTTCAGGAATGTTGATTTTCATATAAATCCTATTTAGCCACGAAGACACAAAGGCACTAAGCAAAAGCTTCTTAGTGCCTTTGTGTCTTCGTGGCAAAAAAATATTTTACGCCAGTTCAAACTGCAATTTTGCCAAAGCATTGTAAGCCCCATCGGGGATGGCCGATAGTTCATCGTGGGTGCCTTTTTCAATGATGACTCCACCATCAAGGACATAAATACAATCAACATCCCGTACGGTGGCGAGGCGGTGGGCAATGATGATGGAAGTACGCCCAACCATCAGTTTATTCAAAGCTTCCTGCACCAGTTTTTCGGACTCGGCATCCAGAGAGGAAGTAGCTTCATCCAGCAGCAAAATAGCTGGGTCTTTCAAGATGGCACGGGCAATAGCTACCCGCTGGCGCTGGCCACCTGAGAGCTTCACCCCTCTTTCACCCACCAGCGTATCCAGTCCTTCTGGAAAAGAATTGATGAAATCCCAGGCATTGGCCTGGCGTGCTGCTTCGATGATTTCCTCTTCGCTCGAGCCGGGGCGACCGTAAGCGATATTTTCGCGGATGGTGCCGCCAAAAAGCAGCACCTCTTGAGGCACAATGCCAATATTTTGCCGATACAAGCTCAATTCATAGGCATAGATGGACTGACCGTCCACCAATATTTCACCACTGCCCAATCCATAAAATTGCAGGAGTAACTGCATGATGGTTGACTTACCGCCACCGCTAGCACCCACCAAAGCGATTTTACTACCTGCTACAATATCAAAGCTCACGCCCTTAAGCACAGGCATGTCTGGCCTGCTGGGGTAAGAAAAATGGACGTCGCGGTAGCTGATTTCCCCACTGAAACGTTGTTTGCCTTCGGGTGCAGTGAGGGTTTGAACCGTCACCTCAGAAGGTTGATCCATGATGTCTAGAATCCTTTCGGTGGCGCCAATGGCGGAAACAATTTCGGTGTAAAAGTTGCCCAGACTGGCAATTGCTGTTCCAATGATGCCCGTAAAAACCGCAAAATCAAGCAAGTCACCTTTTAACATTTCTCCTTTTTCCACCATTATGGCTGCTTGCCAAATGATAAAAAACAAGGCCCCAAACATCACAAAAATGATGAATGCGGCAAAAAGTCCCCGCATCCGTGCTGCCTTGAGCGAAATGCGCACCATCTCTGTGAGGCTGGCGCCATAACGTTTGACCTCAAAATCTTCGTTGGTATAGGCTTTGACCGTTTGAATGCTCTGCATGGTTTCTTCTACCACCACATTCGTTTCAGCCAATTGATCCTGGCGAGCCCGCATAAGTTTGCGGATGTAGCGCCCAAAAAACATAGCTGAAATGACCACAATGGGCACCGTGGCCAACATGATCAACGCCAATTTGGGCATGGTAAACACAATGATGAACACCCCACCCAAAAACACGATGATCTGGCGGATGAATTCAGCAATGGTCAAGGAAACCACCCCTTGTACCTGGGTAACATCGCTGGTGATGCGGCTGGTCAGCTCCCCTACCCTTCTCTCTTCCAAAAAAGGAATGCCTAGGGTGACCAGTTTTTGGTACAAATCCCGGCGTAAGGCAGCCATACTTTTTTCACTGACCACGGCAAACAACTGCACCCTTAGGTAGGAAAAAACGCTTTGGACAGCCAACAATGCGATGACCACAAAAAAGGCCATATTGGTGCTGAGGCCATATTTGGATTCACCGGAGATGATGTTGAGGATTTCCCCCGGCAGTTTCATAATCACCAGGAATAGGCCACTTCCAACAATCAAAAAAAACATCCCCCAGATAAATGGCCATTTATAGGGCAGGATATATTGGAATACCTTTAAAGATCGCCGCAATCGTTCTCCGCTCAATTTGCGTTGTTCTCCTTCGGCACGATCGGCGCGATTTCTAGCCATTGACATAGTTGTAGATTGGTTTAAAGGTGCAAAAGTAATCTATTTAAGGTCGGAAAGGGTATACTTTTGTTCCTTTGTTCGACGTTAGACTACCGTTGCCCGGAAAAGGTTGTTAGACACTCGTCCAATTGAAAAATGAGTCCAATGAAGAAATTGTTGCTGGCCCTTGCCATGATTTTACCATTTTTTGGCATTAGCCAAGATATTGACTTCGGCATTACTGGGGGCATCGGCTTGTATTCGGGGGATCTTTCACCCAAGGAATTTGCCATTTATCCCAATGATTATGGCTATGCGGCTGGGGTATTTTTGCGCCATCGTTATTCTCGTTTTTTGGGCATCCGCACCGGGCTTACCCTGGCCAAAATCATGGGCGACGAACGCAACAATGGTAATATGCCCGAACGTGGACTCAATTTTCAAAGCAACATCACTGAGTTTTCACTGTTGGGAGAAATACATTTGTTTCACATCGGTTACGCCCGCAATAAAACCGTCATTTCCCCTTATTTAGCCTTTGGCTTGGGGCTTTTTGCTTTCAACCCTAAAATTAATTTTAATGGCCAAATCCTGGAATTGCGTGAGCTTACGACCGAAGGCCAGGGCTTGGCGGATTACCCCAATCGGTATAGCCGCACCCAATTCAACATCCCTTTCGGAGGAGGTGTAAATATTCTGATCAACGACCGTTTAACCATTGGCGCGGAATTGATTCTCCGCTCAACGCTTACGGATCATCTCGACGATGTCAGCAGTGCCCAGGTTAAGTATGGCGACATTCTAAGCAATCGGGGTGAGCTTTCGGCCCGCATCAGTAATCCGTTGCTGGATCCAGCCAACACAGAAAACCTGGAAGTGACTTATGCCCGGGGCGGGAAGCACCATGATTGGTATACCATTCCGGCCTTGACCCTCTCCTGGCGGATTAAAAACTCGGGGAAATCAAAGAGTGTTTATTCGAAATATATGGAATGTCCGAGGTTTTAACTATTTTGGTTTAAAATTCCTCTTACATGCCTAAACTCTACGCCCTACTCGTCGCCGTCAACCAATACCCCAACACCCCCGGTGCACAGCTCGCTGGCCCGATCGGCGACCTTGAAAAAATTGAGGATTACCTGGCGCAGTCCTACGCTCAGGACCTGTTCAGTTCGGTACATATCCAAAAACTGACCAGCCCCGCTAGCGATCCCGCTGATCTGCCCAGCAAAGCCAATATCGTTGAGGGTTTCACCCAATTTCTTGGCCAGGCACAAGCGGGGGATACCGTGCTTTTTTATTATTCCGGGCACGGGGTGCGGGAACAAACCGATATAAAGGCTTTCAGCCGAGCAGAAATTGATGGTTACATCGCCAACATTACTGCATACGACTTCAATATCAACGCGGCAAACACGGGACAAACCTTACTCAGCGACAAAGAACTAAGGTACCTCATCCGGCAATTGGCGGAAGATGAAAACGGGCAGCCCAAAGCGCATGTGGTGACCATTTTTGATTGTTGCCATTCCGGAGAGAACACCCGCAGCCCGGAGAAGATGCAGAAAGAAGCGATTGCCCGGCAGATTGTGCGCAAAGCCATCTCTGGGCGCGCCAAAGAAGGGTTTATTTTTCATAAGGACCCTGCCGTTGCGGCTAAACTCAATAAATCTGCCCCCCTCAATGAACTATTGCCTTTGGGGGCGCACGTGATGCTGGCGGCCTGCCGTGAAGTAGAGTTGGCCTGGGAATATCCTAATGTAGGGGGTGCCTTTACCGCAGCATTGGTAGATGTTTTGAAAAAACACGAAGGGCTGATCAGCTATCAGGAATTGCATTCCCGTATCCTCAACCGGATGCGCTTTTTTTTCAACAAAGATCAGGAAGCCCGAGATTATCGCCAAACGCCTCAACTTTTTGTCCAGGGCATCAGTCCAGAAGCACATTTTCACCAATTTTTATCCAATGCTCCCCAGGAACGAAGCGGTGCATTTCCCGTAGAATACGCTGTCCAGGAAAGAGAATGGCGCCTGGGTGCAGGTGCATTGCACGGGATCAATCCCAGACAAGGTGAGCAAAGCAACGCCGTACAAGTTTTTGACCCCAAAAATCCAGCCCTTGAGTTCCCCGCTAAAATTAGCGCTGTTTTCCCAAGTCATTCCACCCTCAGTTGGCCACAAGCGGTTCCGGCGACCAATGGAAACTGGTATGCGAAAATAGAGGGTTTGAGTATTCCACCGCTCAGCATTTATTTGAGTGGAGATGCGCAGGGCGTTGAGTTTGCCCGACTAGGGTTGAATAGGCTGACCCAGGAAACGGCTTCTGCATGGTTTAGGGAAGTTCCTGATGAAAGCCAGGCAGATTATGTTCTTGAGGCTCGGGATGGACTTTGGTTTACTCAACACCCCTTCGACTACCGCCCCCTTTTGGTGCCCATTCGCTACCTGGATAATGGCAAATTGCTTGATAACAAATGGGTTACTGTCTTTAAGGATTTTGAACAAATGGCCAAATGGCATTACCTCAAAAACCTGGAGTATTTTTCTTCATCAGCCACTAATCAACGTTCAAATAGCGACGGTCCAATCGAGGTGCGGCTTTTTGTGCAATTAGCAGGAGGCATTGAAGAACGGGTTTTCCCCAAAGACGGGCAATTTTTAATTCCACTGACTTTAGCAGAGCCACAAAAGTCAATTCGTTTTGAACTGGAGAATCGTTCAGATCAACTGTTGTATTGCAGCCTGGCCTTCATGGATTACCAATTTGGGTTTTACAGCGCAGGCATCATGATGCGCGCTCAACAGGGTTTGGAAAAAAATGCTGTCTTTTACTCCAAACAAGATGGCAAGGATAAATACCTCGAATTTGGCCCAGGTAACTATGTAAAAACCTATCAATGGCCGGGGGAGGAATACTATCTGAAGCTTATCGTTAGCAGAACGCCTTTTAACCTGGAGGCTTTTGATATGGATGGACTACCGTTACCAGGAGATCAATACACTGGCCCAAAGCGGAAACTTCTCCCTAAATCCCCGGTGCTGGATTGGGAAATCCGGACTTATCAGTTCTTTTTTACCAATCCTTATTTCAATGAGGAGAAAGCCAAATCTCTGGCTATGGGTATGTAGAGACGCACGGCCGTGCGTCTCAGTTGTACACGGCCCTGCGTCTCCAATTAGCGGCACCCAACACTCTTTACATTAAATTAATCTATCGGCTGGCTAAATTTCAACTGAAAATCCTTTTCTTATCGCGGATTTATCATTTACCCTCACACTTCTAGACATTTTGCTCGGAGGACATGAATAGCCCCTGGCTTCAGCCTGGGGACATGGAAACGCCCTCTTGATTGGGCTTTAGCCACAGCCTTGATTTTCAAGCTAGGGCTAAAGCCCAGATTGAAGGTTATTACGAAAACCCCAGGCTGAAGCCAGGGGCTATTCATTTTCCTCCGAGTCTGGAAAACAAAAATGTCCAGAGTGTGCATTTACCCTTCAGCTGGCATGTATCACAAACGCGACATCAGTTGGTTGTCTTTTAACCACCGAGTACTTCAGGAAGCCCAGGACCCCATGGTTCCACTTTACGAACGCATCAAGTTTTTGGCCATTTACAGCTCCAATCTGGATGAGTTTTTCCGGGTGCGGGTATCTGCTTTGCGGCAGTTTCAAAAGATTGACAAAAAAGAACGCAAGTCCATTTTGGAGGTAAAACCCAAAAAAGAACTGCGGGAAATCAAAAAGATCGTACACCAGCAACAAGTGGAGTTTGGAATCCTGTTCCGCAGCAAAATCATTCCTGCATTGCGCGAAAGGGGTATTTTTTTGCTCAATGACCACCATCTTTTTAACCCTGAACAAAAACGATTTGCCCGGAATTATTTTCAGGAAAGCATCTTGCCCCATTTGCAATACCAGCGCATCGACCATACTTACGATGTGCCTTTTTTACAAAACCGCAGTTTGTATTTTGTGGTCTGTTTGGCCCAATCCGACGAGTTGGGTTTGGTCAATATTCCCTCCGATGTTTTGCCCCGTTTTATACCATTACCTGGCGCAGAGGGTGAATTCCAGGTGACCTTTTTGGACGAAATCATGCGGGCCAACCTGGAAGAATTGTTCCCTGAAGGGGTTTTGTCAGCCTATTCCATCAAAATTTCCCGCGATGCCGAGTTGTACATCGACGATGAATATTCAGGTGATTTGCGGGAAAAAATCAAAGCTAGTTTGGCCGAACGTTCAATTGGTGCGCCCACCCGCCTCTTGTACGATAGTGCCATGAACATCGAACTCACCGGCAGGTTAAAGGACCTTTTTCAGTTGAAAAAAAATGACCTTTTCCCTGGAGGGCGATACCATAACTTCAGCGATTTTTTTGCTTTTCCCGCCCCTGACGATGCTGCTGATTTGTATGACGAACCCATGCCTCCCCTGCCCCACCCCGTATTGGACGAAGCTGAATCCATTTTTCAGGCACTGGACCAAGGCGATCTTTTGCTTCATTTTCCTTATCAAAAATACGATTACATCCCTCGCTGGATCGAGGAGGCGGCTGAAGACCCTGGTGTAGAGGAGATCAAAATCACCTTGTATCGGGTAGCCAAAAATT
>JAAFHQ010000247.1 GCA_013298445.1 Chitinophagales bacterium
CTCAAAACTTTCAACCACATCAACATGAACCTCGATGTGGATGGTCGCCGGATGGGCCGCGCCGACATCAGCAACTACCAGCAAACCCTGGACATGCAGAAGGCGGAGCTGAGCACTACTTTTGAAGTGGGGGACAAGCTGAGCGTCAAGCACACTTTGATGTCCTTGCGTCACTTGCCTTTTACCGCCATGAGCATCGTGGAATTCCGGGCCAAAAAAGACGTCACCATCACCCCGATGAGTGTCATCGAAGCGCCCGATCACCTCAGCGATGTGCGCAATTACTACAGCGAAATCGACCGACCTCACGTCACGATTCCTTTGATGACCTCCGTGGCCAACAGCCCGAGTGGTAAACTCAAAGTGGCGGCCTCTACCAGTTTCGTTTTTGAGGAAGCCCACGGTCAGGAGCCTCGGATCATTCATGAGGATTGGGACTACAACATGCACCTGGCCAAGTTTTCCAAAAAACTCAAGGCAGGAGAAACCTATCGTTTTGCCCTGGTGGGTTCAGCGGTATCCTCTGCCCATTTTCAGGATCCTCAAAACGAAGCCGAACGCCTCACCATTTTTGCCAAACTGGAAGGCACCGCCCGTTTGTTGAAGCGCCACGAAGCTGAATGGGCCAAATTGTGGGAAAGTGACATCATCATCGAAGGAGACTTGGAAGCCCAACGGGCAGTGCGCTTTGCAGTGTATCACCTCTATTCTTTCGCGCGTGAGGGGACTGCCTACAGCCTTTCGCCGATGGGCTTGTCGGGTTTGGGCTACAATGGACACGTATTTTGGGACACCGAATTGTGGATGTATCCTCCTGTGTTGATGTTGCAACCCAGCATCGCCCGCTCCCTGCTCGATTACCGCTTTGAACGCCTGGAAGCTGCTAAACGCAACGCTTTTTCACACGGTTACAAAGGAGCCATGTACCCCTGGGAGTCCAGCGCGGATGGCTCTGAGGACACGCCTGTGTGGGCCCTTACCGGACCTTTTCAGCACCACATCACCGGGGATATTGCCTGGGCCAACTGGAAATACTACCAGGTGACCAAAGACAAACTCTGGTTGCGCGAACGGGGCTGGCCAGTGATCAAGGCTGCTGCCGAATTTTGGGCCAGCCGGGTGGAACGCAACGGCCCTGGCAAATACGACATCAACAACGTCATCGGTGCCAACGAATGGCAAGAGAATATCGACAATAATGCCTTTACCAATGGAATGGCCATTACTTCTCTGCGCATTGCCAACCAGGCTGCTAAAGAGCTGGGGCTGACGCCGGACCCGGACTGGGAACACGTTGCGCAAAACATCCCGATTCTCAAATTCCCAGACGGCACCACCAAAGAAAACGCCACCTACGATGGTGCCATAATCAAACAGGCGGACGTGAATTTGTTGTCCTTTCCATTAGACATCGTCAAGGATGAAGCCAGCATTCGTAAAGATTTAACCTACTACGAACCCCGCATGGCCCCTGATGGCCCCGCGATGGGTGGATCGGTACTGGCAGCCTTGTACGGTCGCCTGGGTGATGCCGAAAAAGCCTACCAGATGTTCAAAAAAAGTTATCAACCCAACCAGGTACCTCCTTTTGGGGTATTGGCCGAAACGGCGGGCGGTAACAATCCTTATTTTGCCACTGGTGCTGGAGGGATGTTGCAAGCCATCCTGGCGGGTTTAGGTGGCCTGGACATCAATGATCAAGGCATTGTTCAATTAAAAACCAAACTGCCCAAAGCCTGGAAGTCGCTGACTTTGAAAGGAGTTGGGGTGGAGAAAAAGACTTTTGTGGTCAAATAAATAAGATTCCAAAGTTCCATCCGGCACTTCGACTACGCTCAGTGACCGGATGGAACTTTGAAACCCTGTAATTCTAGAACTTGGGACTTGGAAACTTACTTAAACATGAAACATACTTACGTTTTGTTGTGCAGTCTTGCACTCGGATTGTTGGCCTGTCAAAAAGACTACGACCAGGCCGAAGCCGAAAACCCCGAGTACCTACATCGCTCGGTTTACGCTTTGAATGAAATCATCATTCACGATATTTTTTCGCCACCCGTGGCTAGCCGGATTTACGCTTATTCCAGTCTGGCCGGTTTTGAGGCCGGGCGTCATGCCGATTCAACTACCCAGTCTTTGGCAGGGCAAATCCCTTGGCTGACTCAACTCCCTCAACCTGAAGCAGGCCAGGAGTATTGTTTCCCTTTAGCAGGTGTACACGCCTTCTTAACGGTTGGCAAAGCCTTGACCTTTTCGGAAGACACGATGGATGAGTTTCGGGAAGGGCTTTATGCAGAATGGAAGAAAAAATCGGGCATTCGCAAAGATGTATTCGACCGCTCGATTGCCTACGGTACAGCCGTTGGCCAGGCGGTGATCGAGCATACCAAAAAAGACAACTATAAAGAAACCCGGACTTTCCCCAAATTTACGGTGGATGAAAGTGATCCTGAGCGTTGGCAACCTACTCCGCCCGACTACAAAGACGCTGCCGAGCCACACTGGAGCAAAATCCGGCCGTTTACCTTGGACTCCGCAGGCCAGTTTTTGCCGCCCCCTCCACCCAAATTTGACACCACTAAAGGCAGCTTGTTTTACAAAACAGTTGAAGTGGTACTTCATGCCCTGGATGGAGCCGATCGTGCCGAACGTGAGGACATTGCCTATTTCTGGGACGACAACCCTTTTGTATCTCACCACGCCGGTCACGTGATGTTTGCGGATAAAAAAGTGACGCCAGGTGGCCACTGGATGAACATTGCCATGTTGGCTTCGCGCATGGAAAAGGCGGATTATGTTAAATCTTCAGAAGCCTACTTGTACACCGCCATTGGTCTGCTGGAAGGTTTCATCAGTTGTTGGCACGCCAAATACTACTATAACCTGGTACGTCCCGAAACTTACATCAACAAGTACATCAACCAGGACTGGCGGCCCTTCCTGCAAACGCCTGCATTCCCGGAACATACCAGCGGGCATAGCGTGATTTCGCGGGCTTCCTCCGAGGGCTTGACTTACCTTTATGGTGATAACTTTGCCTTTAAAGATACCACAAATGTCGAATATGGCCGAAAGGCACGGAACTTCAAGTCTTTCATTCAGGCATCGGATGAGGCGAGCATCAGCAGGTTGTATGGCGGTATTCACTACTTGCCTGCGCTGGATTTGGGTGCTGAGCAGGGGCGGAAGGTTGGATTGTGGATTCAGCAGAAGATTCGGACGAGGAGAAAGGAGTAAATAGTGAAAAGTGATGAGTGATGAGTTAGATCATCACTCATCACTTATTAATGAGTAGTTTTAAAGCACCCAACTCTTATAGTTACGGTTTGATTTATCCCCAAATTGTTCGGGCTGTCGCCAATACCTTTTGGTCACCTTGCCGCACCAAACGATGCAGGAAAACCTTCTCCTCCACTTGCTGAAACTCCGAATCAATCTCATCCTTTAAATTCCCTTCTGCCAAAAAAAGCAAATCCATCCGCTTGATTTGATGCTTGCCTAAGACCTCAACAGGGGCGGCTTCCAGCATCCACTTGACGAAATGGACGTTATTAAGGTGATTGATAAAATCCAGATCGTACCAACCCACGCGATACGAATTACCTTGTAATGGTTCTTCCATCGCTGGCAATTGATCCAATGCATGCGGCAAACAACTTTCAGTAGGTGGAAAATACCCAGAAAAACGTGCCAGCAACTCCGCCGGAATCCGACTCATCTGCCTGGTTTCAGTATTCATCAACAACCAGGTGGTACAGGCGCTAGCGATTTGTATCCCCGCTTCGTCGAACACCCGAAAATCCCGATAAGTAAATACCCGGTCGGCGCCAGTAGGGTAGGAGTGGATGGAGATTTTTTCCCCCAGTAGCGGCAGGCGCTGCACTTCGATGCACTTGCGGATGAGCACCCAGGCTAGTTTGTACTCCTCCAGGTCCCAGACCGAAATTTTCAGATCGAGCACCTGTTGCATGGCTGTTTCCTGCATAAGGCGCACCAATGCAGGGATGGTCAGCTGCTTGTGACAGTCGATATCGAAGGTGCGGATGGTGTAGGATTCGAGTTGTGGTAGTGAATGCATGGGGGTGAAGATAAAGGATGTATTTGTTAAATCATTTCCCCAGAAACACAATCTTCCTGCTGAAAGAACCAGTACTTGTTTTTAACACCAGCATATACATTCCAGCCTGTTGTACATCTGATTTTGAGATTTGTATTTCAGACCAACCCTTATCTATAATTGGCTCCAACTCTTTTACCTGCCGCCCCATCACATCATAAAGAGTAAGCCTCAGTGTGCTGGCATAAGGGGCGTAAATCGGTACCTTGGTGAAGTCTTGAAAAGGGTTGGGACTATTTAGGCCTACAATGAATTCAGTGCCTTGCTGAGCTTCTTGGTATTCGGTGCCTTCCCATAAGCGCGGATCTTGTGGCATTCCTGGCGGATTAGTGCCAAGACGGTTGGGATCGGGGTTGTTTAATTTTAGCACTGGCTTTTGTAGGCAATCTTTAAAACTCAAGCGAAAACTATCCAATCCTGTATTGCACTGTTGAGGAGGAACGACAGCCACTCCCAATGGTGTTCCCAGCGAAAGGATGATGGAGTCTTGAATGCTCGCATCACGAGTGCGAATTTTGAGAATGGTATTGCGACTAGGTTGAGTAACATAAAGGTTTTCTTCATTCGTACTGAGGCCGAATGCGCTGGCTGGGCTGGTTCCACGTAATGGGCTCAAGACCAGATTACTGGCTTTGTGGTCAAAACTATAGACGCCTCCCGGTTGTAGGGAGAGGTAAGCTAAGTTGCCAATGGAAGGGATTTTAATTTCGGAAGGTTCCCCACTCAAAGTAAGGCGTGCATTAACTGTTCCCGTACTTGGATCAAGTCGATAAAGCTTTTTTTGACTTTTGTTCAAAACCAACAACTGATCACTGCCCGGGTCAATATGGCAGTCACTGATCCCATTGTCGAGGTTAATTCTCATACTTCGCAAGATTTGCCAGCTATGCGCGTCGTATACGGCCAATTCGAAGCCCAATTCACTCAATGCATAGATTTTATTTCCATCTGCACTCAATGCAAGAGCTCCCACAATCATCCCTGTACTGATGTTTCCCGTAATGCTATTGCTGCGGGTATCGATGATGGAGATGGTCGAACATTCCTTTTTACTGATAAAAATGAAGTTTCCATCCTTACTCAGTACTGCTTGATTCAGGAAATAGCAGGTGCTGAACGTAGGATTGAGATCGATATTCGCCAGTAATGCATGCCGCAGCGGATCAAAAACATTCAGCACAGTATTGTCTGGCGCCGCTGCATAAAGGCGACGGCCAGATGGGTGCATCAGCAGGTTGGCATTTACAATAGGATTAATGGCAAGATTTAAACTATTGTTGATGTTCTGTTTTTGTGCATCCAGCCAGGTGATCCAGGCAGAACCATTGTCTGACCGATACGCATAGCTCAATTGCTCCTCAAAACTCTGGTGAAACTTGATGGTAGCGCTTTTACCGAGAACATTGAGACTGGGGCGGAATGCTGGAATGTTTCCAATACCTTGTAGTGGCAAACCAATTTCCTGATCCAGCTGCCAGTGTACAAAAGCACCTTCAGGAACTTTCCCAAAATCGATAGGTTTGGTACCTTGTTCCCAACAGAATTCTTGATCGGGGATTTTATTGAGCTTGGGATAGGGTAAAACAATGATGCGGAAAGACTCGGGTTTACCTTCACATTGGTTGAAAGAAAAAGGAGTTACCACGATGGTCATGGTATCAGGCCGACCAGATTTATTGATTGGGGTAAAAGGAGGCAAAGAGGTCAATCCACTAGTAAGCAATCCCAAATCGGGTCTGTTATTGGTCCAGCGATAGCCTGTAAAGCGTACATTACTGGAAAACCCAATATTGAGGCTTGGTTCACAAGTATTGAGTGTTAAATCCGCAAGAGGGCTGAGCTTGGGCCGAGCAACTACTCGCACATTAAACTCGGAGAATAAATCATCACAAAGTTCCTGATTACTCCCTTGTGCAAAGACGGAAAGTTTGATGACCGCATTTTCATCTCGGGAAGAATTAGCCTGAGTTTGAAAACTGGGGATCGAACCTTGCCCACTGGCAGGCAAACCAATGTTAGGGTTGGAATTGGTCCAGCGCAAATCGAATCCGCGAATATTGGTGTTGAAGATTACGCCCGGGAAAATCGCTCCTGAACATAAAGTATTGAATTGCTCTACAATCGGTAACACGGGCCGGGGGAATACTTTGACTTCAAACCGATGGGTATCCACTGCACAAACCTGGTCTGGGTATTTTACCCATAACTTGAAGATTCCACTATCTGGTTGTAGCCCCTCGTTGTTGGTGATGTAGTTCAGCGGGGCAACATCAGGATTAATAGGGATCAACAAAGACGGCTTTGAAAATTGTGCAAAAGAGTAAAACGGAGGGTAGGGATTGAGGTTGGCGTGCTCATTGTGGCAAAAGACCTGGTCGGTTTGAGGTTGGGGTATTGCTTTGATGCGAATGAGAATACTAAACTGGCGTTCTTTGCCCACGCTGGAATCTTGCCCTATACTGGCTACCGGAGTTATTGCAACCTTTATCAACTCCTCCCGATCACCCCAACCCGAACCGCGGTAGGCTCGGAAAGCAGGTAGGGCATTTTCCCCGTTTTGCGCTACATTGTAGCCAGGGTTCTCTACTACACGCCAGCGATACCTGGCTTGTGCTACAGGCCCTTTGAACTGAATGCGGGGTATAGAATCGCCATAGCAGATGGTAATGTTGGGAATCGAGTCTACGCTGGGCACGGCGAAAGGCAGTACACGGATCTGAAAACTTTTCGACGTATCCTTACAAATGTTATCGGTGTTGAGAATGATCTCCCTGCTGATTTTGAAATTGGCCACTTGGGCTTGACTGTTGCTAGGATTTTGCGCTACTATTGAAGGAATATCGTTGACTCCATTAGCAGGCAAACCAATACTGGGGTTGTCATTTTGCCATTTCAAACGGGTAATTTCATTGGCATAAAAGCCCAGGCTGACGACCTGGGTTTTAGCACCTACAGTGAGCAATTGGTTAGGAACATCAGGGATGCCATAAGCTCTAAAAGAACCAATGAAATTGTAATGCAGCTTTAAAATGGGCATTACACATACGCTGTCGTTTGTTTTAAAACTTGGATACAGCTTGAACTCCGACTGGTACAGAAAGTTGTGATCCGAAATGGGCGCTTTAAAAGAAGGAATAGTACCATATCCTGAATTGGGAGCTTCCGTATTGATGTCGCGAAGCGAGTCAACCTTGGCCCAACGGAAATTAAGCCCTGGATACAAATCGTTGAGCGGAATACTTTTGCTCATCACGCCCGGGCAGAGGGTTTGGGTGAGAGGGAGTTCTATTTGGGGTGGTAGGGGATTGTTTCCTAAAGTGATTTTGAAAGTCTGGCCTTCATTTGGACAATCATTATAATCCAATAAAAGTAATTTTCGTGCCGCAGAGCCTTGGAATTCATCAACTTGAAGAAAAGTGTCTCGATAAGTATCCAGATAAGACAGTGGGTAAGTATTGAAATAAAGTAAGTCGCCCTGCTTGTTGGGAAAAAATTCGTAGTTGCTGCCATTGTAGATAGCTGCCCCATTAGGGCTAAAAATTTTATTCAGCGTTTTTTTACTTAAATCAACCGAAATAACCTTGAGCATAGCATCATCATAGATGTACAGCTTGTTTAAAGCTTTGGCATGAGCAAAAAACTTGAACCCAGGGCTTACCGCAAAGCGGGCAACTATTTTTTTGCTGGCAAAATCCCATAAACCAACGGTAAGAGAATCCACAAATCGCAGGGATAAACCAGTGCCATCCGGAAAAGGCAGCATGAATTGAATGCGGCCAGGCATGTTTACGTTTTCTATATTATTCAAGGTTTGAGTCTGGAATACTTTCAACGTGTTTTGCTCAAGAGAAGCAGTATAGATTTTTTGCCCATCTGGACTTAATGCGGCGTAACGAATAGCACCAGATGCGTCCGCCTGTATTTCTAGCTTTTGGGTGAGGGTATTGATTTTATAGATTTTGCCTTGTGTATAGTTAATGGCGTATAAG
>JAAFHQ010000249.1 GCA_013298445.1 Chitinophagales bacterium
GGGTGTCAGCTGCGGCCAGGCCGATGGTTTCAGCCATCTCAGTGGAAGCATGCACCAGAACTGGATTGGAGGGCTGTCGCGGCGTAACATAGGAAAAACAAGCTGCCCTAACCTGCCGACGGGTATTACTCAAATCCGGATCGGCAGGCAACTCCTGATTGAAGGTATCTTGTATGTTAAGTTTGTTCATTGCAATTTTTTTAGAAAACGCTTCAATTGGACGCTTGTTCAATGCTTAAAGCCTTAGCGCTTTTGTTTTTTTCTGAAAACTACTCCCGCTGATACACCCGCACATAATCCACTTTGTAAACAATCTTTGAAGTGCTGGCTTTCGGTGTTCCACCATTCCGCCCTATTGCCAGATTCAATAACAAAAATTGCGGTTTTAGAAAAGGATTGCTACCGTCTGGATTCAGGGATTCTTTAAGGGATTGGGTGTTCAATAATTCGTCATCCAAAAAAATCTGGATGCTTTCCTCCGTCCAGTCCATCCGCCAGGTGTGAAATTTTTTGACCCAATCTTTGTCCTTCTCCGTGAAATGGGTGAGCGGAATTTTTTTCTCATTCCATTTGGTCTTCCGGTTAGCCTGATCGCCCAACCAGGCAAAATTGGCCAGAATGGTTGGGGTTTCTTTGACTTGATAAAACTCCATGATGTCGATTTCGCCAGCACTGGGCCAAGGGCCATTGCCCAAAGTCCAGATGGCGGGCCAGGAACCATAAGTGGTGTCTATGCGGGCTCGAATCTCAAAACGGCCGTACTGCCATTGCTGTAAGCCTCGGGTTTGAATACTGGCCGAGGTAAATTCCGATGCGGGGCGATTGGTTTTCCAATTTTTGCTGTCCGCCTGATAGTTGGGGTTAGGAATGGCCTCCCGTTTGGCTTCGATGAGCAAAACACCATCTTTACAGTTGGCATTGTCACTTTGGTACCATTGTAGCTCCTCATTGCGCTCGAATCCTGTTTCGTAGCGCCAATTGGCCGGGTTGGGTTTGCCCGCTTCGTTGAACTCATCATGCCAGACGAGTTTCATGCCGGGGATGGTTTTGGGCGTAGACCCATCGGGATGTCGAGCATCGAGATGGCCTGCTCTTGGGGAAGAGCAGGCCATCAAAAAGATCAACAATAGCGTGCAAAAGATTCTCATGTTTTTGATTTTCCGCTATGTTTAATCCTGTTGTCCTGGCTTGGTTTCGATCGCCTTGATCGTGAAGCCGTAGCTGTATTTTTTGGCAAGGAGCCGATACTCGTCATGCGTTTGAGCACCCCAGCTGTTGTCTCCACCAACACCACGCTGGGTGAGGTCGATGTGCAAGGTCACGAACCTCCGTTTGACAATATCCGTTACATGCCGATACTTTTTGATGCTGCCTTCGTCAAAATCCTCGGTCAGTTGTGACATGGCGCTGAAGGACAAGGGCTGAACACCTTCCACCTGTAAACCAAGCCCTTCGGCATTGCTCAATTTGACCCAGCGGGTATCGGTGCGGTAACCACTTTCTTGTGGACGAACGTAGGTGCGCTCCCAGCCTTCATCGGTGTGCAGGTCATGGATGCCTAAATGAGCAGCAGTGTGGCGATCATTGTAATTTTCAAAAGGCCCACGCCCGTACCACTGCACCTGATTGTAGTTGGAAGGTAGGGAAAAACGCATTCCCATCCTTGGTAGCTCAGGCGCTTCACTGTTTGGTGACAATTCAAGCGCGGCGTTGAGCTTGATCGAGCCATCGTTTTGGATCAAATAATCCAGCGTATAATCAGCCTGAACATCGGGCAGGTGATAAACAATGGTGAAGGGCAGCCCTGCGGCCGTTTGTTCACCAACTTTGCTGCTTTTTACACTGCGGCGCACATGGGCACTGGCCCATACCCGAGCATAGTTGGTAAAATCATTCCCAAAATCATTGTCGGTAGGCGCACGCCAAAAATAGGGCTCGGGGAAAAAGCCTTCTTTGAGGTTTTTTCCATTGATCGAATACTGATTGATCTGGCCATTGCTGAGGTTGATTTCTCCAGCTATGGCTCCAGACTTGAACTTTAGGGAGTTGCTGGTTTTTTCAATGCTCAGGGTCCCTGAAGGACTGCTCAGGTTTTGTGCAAAGCCATAAGGACTTAGAACCATTTGCTCACGGGCGAGTTCATGCCCGGCAGGGATGGATGAACTCGCATTGCGCTGGAGTGCATAAACATTGAGCACGAGTTCGGCGCCTGCGGCTAGTTTGTAGGCAGGTAGGTTGAGATTAACTACCTTAACTTCCCCTGGGTTGGCCTCAACGCCAAAACTACCTTCAGTTAGTTTTACCCCATTGTTGAGCATTTCCCAACGGAAGTCGAATTCGCGCAGATTGGTAAAAGAGAACTCATTTTGCACTTTGATCTGCCCCCAGGCACTATTGTCCTTGCTGAACTGGATGTTTTGGTAGAGTTTTTTTACTTCGTAAATGCCAGGATGTGGAAAACGATCAGCGTTGACCAATCCATTGCACACGAAGTTCTGGTCGTTGTAAAGGTCCTGGCTACCCAAGTCACCCCCATAGGCGAAGTAACTACGCCCATCCGCTGTTTTGCTGCGGATACCCTGATCTACCCAATCCCAAATACAGCCGCCTTGCATGTTATCCGAGGCGCGGATGATGTCCCAGTATTCTTTAAAATTGCCACTGGAGTTGCCCATGGCGTGGCTGTATTCGCACATGATGTAAGGCCGGGTTTTGGTCTTGTCGGCCGCATAGCTTTTCATGTTGTCGATGGAAGGGTACATCGGACAAACCACATCGGTGTTGCGCGCCTCCCCCGATTGCTCAGAAACCACGGGGCGGGAGTTGTCGCGTTGTTTGATCCAGTCGTAGGTTTCAAAAAACACTTCACCGTTGCCACATTCGTTGCCCAGCGACCACATCACCACACAGGCGTAGTTTTTATCGCGTTCTACCAGACGGCGGGTACGGTCGTGGTGCGCAGCTTTCCATTGGGGATCGTAGGCAGTATGTCTGCTTTTGGGTACACTAAAAGACTGAAATTCTGCACCCAAACCATGGGCCTCAATATTGGCTTCATCGATGACGTATAGGCCGTATTCGTCACAAAGGCGTAGCCACAATGGGTCATTGGGGTAATGCGAAGAGCGGCAGGTATTGATGTTGTACTGCTTCATCAACACGATGTCCTTGATCATCAAATCACGGGTAGGTACTTTGCCCAAATCTGGGTCATGCTCATGCCGGTTTACACCCTTGACCAATACTCGCTTGCCATTGATTAGGAAATTTTTGCCTTTGATCTCGCTACGGCGGAAGCCAATTTTACTGCCAGTTGCCTCAAGGGTTTGTCCTTTTTCATTTTTTAATACCAAAATGGCCGTGTACAGATTTGGGTTTTCAGCCGACCACTGAGCAGGAGCGAGCACTTTGCCATCAAAACTAACTTTGGCTTGGCCAGGCTTAGTTTGGCTAAAAACCACTTTTTTATTGTGATCAAAAATGCTGAGTTCAATGTTGTAAGACCCGGTGGCAGGGGAGGGGATTTTCAGATCAACTGTGGCGGCAATGGTACCATCGCGATAGGTGTCATCCAGCCCGGCTTTGACCCAAAAATCGGCAATATGGGTTTTGTTTTTGGACGTTAAAAATACTTCTCTTTCGATGCCTGAGAGGCGCCACATGTCTTGGTCTTCGAGGTAGGAACCGTCATGCCAACGGAAAACTTGCACCGCCAGGGTGTTGCTTCCTTTTTTCAAGTAAGGAGTGATGTTGAATTCGGCGGGCGACTTGGCCACTTTGGACAGACCTACCGCCTGGCCGTTCACCCACACGTAGGCACAACCCGAAATTGAACCAAAGTGCAGGAACACCTCCCGCCCGTTCCAGTTATCAGGCACTGTAAAGCTGCGTCGGTAGGACCCAACCGGATTGTAAGCGTGGTTGATAAAAGGCGGATTGACCGGGAAAGGATAAATTACATTGGTGTAAATCGGAATGCCAAACCCTTTCATTTCCCAATTGGAAGGCACCGTGATGTCTTTCCAATTCCAATCGTTGAAATCGGGTTGGTAAAAATCCTGAGGCCGTTCCTCGGGACGGTTGACGTAATAGAATTTCCAGGAACCGTTTAAGGACTGATAATAGGGCGATTTGGAAAAATCATTTTCAAAAAGATCTACGGCATTGGGGTAGGACATGGCATAAGTATGCGCAGGTTCCTTACCCAATTCAACAATGGCGGGGTCTTCCCATTCTTTAAAAGTGAATTTTACCTGGCCCCAGATTTGAGCACTAAAGGTGCAAAAGAATATCAATAAAAAATTGAATTTCATTGGTTTGAATTTATTGTTGCAGAGAAGTGTTGTCCATCAAAAATAGGCTCAATAATCCACCTTGTAATCTTTTTTGGTGACCTGCCCCGACCATACTTTTTTGGCCGTCCAATCCGCTGCCGGATCCGTCCAGAAACGGTGCGTAGCTGGAAGGCCAAGCGGCAAAAAGCCTAAGGTAGTCAGGTACAAACTTCCGGTAGAGGTGTATTGATCCGCAATCGCAGGTTGGGCTCCGTTAAAACCCAGGACCAACCAGCCTTTTGAGTCAAAATTATTGCCATGGTCGAATAAGCTGTGCAAAACCTTGGTCAAGCCACAACGCACCTGTGCAGGGCTAATGTGCTCTGGCAATTGCTCCATCAAAGCCACCTGCGCCAGTGCTTGAAAGGCTCCTGCCCGATAAGCCATGGAGCGACCATACACGGGAAAAGTACCCTCTGGCGAGATCAAGCGCTCCAGGTACTCGGAATGGCGCACCATCCGCTTGAGGGCTTCGGCGTACTCCGCTTTGGGTGAAAAATTCTTTTCGGAAGTAACTTTCAAAATGTCCACCAACATTGGCTGGATCACAAAGGAGTTGTAATAATCCATACAAAACTTGGGCCCATCGCTGTACCAACCATCACCCACGTACCATTCGCGGGTTTTGCGGATAGCAATGTCGATGCGCACCGGGTCGTATTGTTCGCCAATTTGTAGCAAAAAACCCTCAATGATGCCCGAAAACAATAGCCAGTTGCTGTAATGGGCTTTCCGATCGCGCAGGGCTTTGAACTCTTCGATATAGCGTTTTTTGGTCAGCTCATCCAAGGGATGCCACAACGCATCGGGTGCACGCAGGAAGGCATGGGCCAAAAAAGCGGCATCGACTATGGGCTGGAGTTCAACTCGGAAGTTCAAATAATCGGGACTTTGTGGATCAACGCAGTGGGCCAATCCCTTTAGCGCATCTTTGCGCAATTCGGCCCGCCACTTGCCTTCTTTGGTATCGTCGTCGGGCAAAGCCAACCAGGGCGCAACGCCTGCCAGGGTTCTACCCACTGCCTCCAGGTAGGTAACCTGTTCGGCTTTGAGGTAGTAGCCCGGCGCCAATTCCAGCGGCATGTTCTTTTTCAATTTGCCGTCGGCGAGGTTGGAGAGCACGGGTTGGGCAATTTTGTAGAGGGTGCTGGCCCAAAAGAGGCGGTCATCGGAGCCTGAGGAGGTAAGAGTTGGACTTGGTTTGGAAGCATGGGCAATGGCCGCGAAGGGCAGGCCTAAAGTGCTCAAAATTCCTGTTACAGAAAGGCTTTTTAAAACTTGACGCCGTGAGTTTTTCATGGTGCTTGCGATTGAATAGATTTATTAGGCCGAAATGTACGATTTAGCCCACTATCCGCGGCAACATCACCTCAATCATCTTTTCCACCACGCCAGCGGTGCTTCCCGTGAAATTGCCATTCAGGCGATTGCCCAGGATGACATTGCACGATACCGCCCGATGCCCCAATAATCTCGAGAGCCCAAAAATAGCCGAAGTTTCCATCTCGAAATTGGTCAGTCGTACCCCTTTGTATTGCAGCTGACTCCAGGCCTCCAACGTGGCAATGCTCATGCGGGCAGGGGTGCGCAGGCTACGTGCCTGGGGGGCATAAAAACCCGGGCAGGTGATGGTGATGCCCTGTTCAATATTGCCTTGACTCAACTGGTCAGCCAGCGCAGCACTTCCCTCACAGATGTAGGGCTGCACTGGGAATTTTTCGATGTGCTGCTCCAATTCCAGAACCACATCCATCAGTTCTGCCTCGGCCAGATTGGGTTGGTATTGGTAAAAATGCATCAGGTTATCCAGGCCCATGCCGTAGCGGGAAACGATCAATGCGCCGGGGGGGATATCGTGCTGCAAAGCGCCGGAAGTGCCCAGTCGGATGATGTTGAGTGAGCGGTGTTCAGCCTTTGGCATCCGGGTTTGAAAATCGATATTGGCCAGGGCGTCCAGTTCATTGAGGCAAATGTCGATGTTGTCGGGGCCAATTCCAGTGGAGAGGACAGTGAGGCGTTTGGTGCCAATCCTGCCCGTATGTGTCACAAACTCGCGGTGTGATTCACGAAATTCGATGGCGTCGAAATGTTTGGAAACCTCGGCTACGCGCCCAGGGTCGCCTACTGTGATGACGGTATCGGCCAGTTCATCAGGGTGGAGATCCACGTGGTAAATTTTACCAGCGGGGGTAATGATCAGTTCGGTATCGGCCAGTGCTTGCATGTCACAATTTGGTTTTATTTTAACAAAGCCCTCATGGAGTGAAGTAAAAGGAGGAAAAAGTAACAATTATCATTTTACTTTGCAAACATTAAAAGTACAAAGTAAGATAAATGGATACTTTTTCCGCAAACAAGTTACAGGTAGATCGGGGTTCCATAGGGGAGTATTTCAAAGCCTTGCAAGATGATATTTGCCAGCAATTGGAAACAGCCGATGGAACTGGCCGGTTTCAGGAGGATGTTTGGAGCCGGGAAGGTGGTGGCGGTGGCCGCAGCCGGGTGATTATGGGGCAACACATTGAAAAAGGTGGTGTCAATTTTTCGGCAGTGCATGGCACTTTACCCGATAAGATCGCCCAGGCTTTGAAACTGGAGTCTGCCAATTTTTTCGCTACCGGGGTATCCATCGTGTTGCATTCCAGCAATCCTTATACGCCCATCATCCACATGAATGTGCGTTATTTTGAAACGGATGGCGGCAATTGGTGGTTTGGCGGGGGCATTGACCTTACCCCGCATTACATTTTTCCGGAAGACGCTGCTTTTTTCCACCAAAGTCTGAAAGAAGTGTGTGATCTACACCACCCGGATTATTACCCTAAATTCAAAAGCTGGGCGGATGACTATTTCTACATCCGTCACCGAGGCGAAACCAGAGGAATCGGAGGGATATTTTTTGATCGCTTGCAGGGGCAAAATGGCCAAAGTAAGGAACAGCTTTTTGCTTTTGTGCGAGGGGTAGGGGAGACCTTCTGTAAAGTATACGTTCCCCTTTTGCACAAACACAAAAATGATCCTTTTACTGAGCGGGAGAAAAACTGGCAATACCTGCGCCGGGGGCGTTACGTGGAGTTCAACCTGGTTTGGGACAAAGGCACCAAGTTTGGCTTGGACACCGATGGCCGTACCGAATCCATCCTGATGAGTTTACCTCCAACTGCAAATTGGGTGTACAATCATCAAGCAGAGCCGGGAAGCCCGGAAGCGCAGACTTTGGCGTGGTTAAAGGATAAGGGGAAAGATTGGATTGTTTAGGCTTAAAAGCCCCTTTTCAAAAACATCAGACTTTGAAAAGTGCTTAAGTGCAATATGGTGCATACTTAAACCCTTCGAAAGTCTGAAACTTTCGAAGGGGCAGCTTAAAATTATCGTTTTTGCCTTGAGTTTGGGAATCACGAGTTGTTACCTTTAGCGAAATGCACAAAATTACTGCCGATGTTTTATTGGAAAACACTACAGATCGGGTACTGCTCGACGTACGTACCCCTGCAGAATACGCCATTGGGCATATTCCCGGGGCATACAACTTGCCCTTGTTTTCCAATGAAGAAAGGGTAGTGGTAGGCACCCTGTACAAACAACAAAGCCCGGATAAAGCTTTTCTCAAAGGCCTGGAATACGCTGGTGCACGGATGCCCGATTACGTCAAAGAAGCACGTTTGTTGGCACCCAGAGGAAAGGTAGTTGTCCATTGCTGGCGAGGCGGG
>JAAFHQ010000025.1 GCA_013298445.1 Chitinophagales bacterium
GCGTATTTCGACAACTCCTACAAGAACATGGTGGCATTTTTTGCCCGTGAGAAAAAAATTACGCCTGAAGAACTGAAAGACATCTTAAAAGCCATTGAAAAAGGAGAGTAAGTGACCTCGCCCGTCAGATGCCTCTCGTAATACTGTAATAGGTATGGTCTTTTCCCATTTGCTGCAAGCAGCTGCATTGCTGCTTGCTGGTGCTATGCTGTACGGTTTGTTCTTTTGGCGCAGTACCTTTTTGCGCTGGAATCGGGTTTTGTTGTGGAGCGTTTTGCTCGCTTCGCTGATCCTGCCATTCGTGCATTTGCCCGAATCGTGGACTTTAAAAGGCTGGCAAAACAAGGCGACTATTGTACTCCCTGTAACCAGGTTAAATGTTGACGAAAAACTGCCCGAACCTCAGTTTTTCTCGGAGATAAACCTAAGCGAGCAAGAAACGCCCTCCGAAACAAGTGAAGTGATTTCCACCAAGCACCCCGTTGTGCCCATCACCCAACTGTTGTTTTTCCTTTACGGTATTGGCTGTTTTGTTTTTGGTCTACGTTTTTTGATACACTTATTATCCTTGTTTAAACTATTCCGAAAAGCCCACATTGAGCAAAGGGATGGCTATCAATTGGCTTTTTGCCGGGAGGAATTGTCTCCTTTTGCTTTTGGGCGTACCATTTTTTTATCCGAAACTTTGCTGCAAAGTGAAGATTTGGAGCTGATCCTAACGCATGAGCTGGCGCATATTCGGCAGCGACATACCCTGGATATTTTGGTAGCTGAGCTGCTGCTCGTCTGGCAATGGTTCAACCCTGGCGCTTGGTTATACCGACGACTGGTGGAAACCAACCTTGAATACCTGGCTGATCGCAGTGTATTGCAACAACAGTGGAATAAAAAGCAATACCAGTTGAGTTTGCTCAATTGGTCAAACGTCAATGTGAATAATCGCCTGTCTACTTCCTACAATTTTTCACTCCTCAAAGAAAGAATTATGATGATGAATCGAAAATCCTCGTCAAAAGTGTATTTGTTGGGTTATGCGGTGGTTTTAGCCCTATTGCCAGTGTTGTCGGTTTTTAACCAGCCAGCATTTGTACAAGTAGCTACAAGTAACTCAGCTCAAGCACTGAAACTCCCTTTGGATCAGAAAAAAGTACGCCCTAGGTTGAGTTTGGAAGCGGATGAATCTGTTCAAGCTTCTTCCATCGAAACTCGTCAAATCAATACATCTTCAGAACAATCCAATCAAATTCCAATAGTACCAACTTCGGAGCCAAGCGAACCGAAAACGGATTCAGCAGAATTTTTCATCGTGGTTGGGCCAAGGGCCACGGAAAGTGAAATGGAAAAATTGAGCCAGATGAGTTTTTCATTTGACAAGAAGCTCGTTCTGGATAAGAATGCGGACAACAAACTAATCGGGTATACATTACAAGGGAAAAGGAGTTCATCAGGCAATTCGATGCCCACCGGAGAAGATCGCTTACCTGGTGTTGTGTATGCCAAAAAAGGTTACGGTGGTGCCGAAAATCAACTGTCTTTAGGAATAATTGACGAAATTCTGGCCGCAGACTGGGCTAAAATCAAAATATACTGCGTTGGCTTGCCCGCAACCAAACAAGCAATTGCGGCACTTCGCCCCAAAGCCCTGGCAATCTACGAGGCAGATGAAATGCGAAGACTGATACAGTTAAAGGCGTTAAACTGGGTACATATCTACGAAAAGGGGCATACTTCCTATAATACCTTCACCGAAAAAGCCCTAAATCACCTTAAAAACAGGGTCCAAAAATGTAAAGAAGGAAACCTGGAATTGATTGTAAGCATCAATGGGGGTACACCTCAAAATACTTTGCCCGTTTTGGAAAATTTGAAATTGAGCCGAATCGAAGTCCACGATAAAATAGCCCATTACTACCAGGAGAATACCACAAAGTTGATCAAGGAGGAACCTGCTGGATTGAGATTGGAAATCTTCACAGAGGAATAATTAATCACCTCAACAACGATCAACCATGCTCAACCCTATCCTGACCTACTGTTTAACGGCCGCGGCAATGCTCACTACGGGAGCACTACTGTTTTATTTATGTTTTTTTCGAAGCACATATTTGAACTGGAACCGCACCCTGCTATGGGGACTTTTTTTAACTAGCTTAGTCATTCCGTTGATCCAAGTACCGGAAACCTGGACGATTTGGCACATAATGCCGGTTAAGCAAAGTGAAACACTAACGAGTAGAGCAGGGAAAGTGGATAAGGGTGTCCAATCACTACTTGAGCAAGAATTTAGTGAACGTGTTCAGATAAGTGTAGCAGATCAATCGGGTCCAAAGGTAGGTTCAGAACCAGCACCTGAATTTCAGCTCAACTGGTTCAGACTAACCCTCTGGCTATATGGCTTGGGCTGTTTGGCTTTTGGCTTACGCTTTGTCCTTCAAATAATATCGTTGTGGAAATTGTATCATCAAGCACGCATTGAGCAAAGGGACGGCTATCGCTTGGTCATTTACCCTGGAGAGCTGTCTCCTTTTGCTTTTGGTCGCTGCATATTTATTTCGGAGTCTTTGTATGGGAGCACTGAATTTGGCCTAGTGCTCACGCACGAATTGGCACATATTCGGCAGCGGCACACATTAGATATTTTGGCGGCAGAACTACTCCTAATCTGGCAGTGGTTCAACCCCGGTGCCTGGCTGTACCGCTGGCTGGTGGAAACCAACCTGGAATACCTGGCTGATCGTGGTGTACTGCAACAACAATGGGATAAAAAACAATACCAGCTGAGTTTGCTGAACTGGTCGAATGCCTCTGCAAATAATCGGCTTTCAACTTCCTATAATTTTTTACTCCTAAAAGAAAGAATTATGATGATGAATCGGAAACCTTCTTCCAATCTTTACCTGCTGCGATATGCGGCAATGGGTATGATGCTGCCCACCTTTATTCTGTTTAACAAACCATCACAGGCAATTGTAACGGTAAAAGCATCCAATCAATTTGCTTCGCAAATGCTAGACAATAAACCTGTTTCCGAATCGCCTACCCTCCTGAATCTTCCAGCACCCACGCCCCAGGAAAAGACACCAATGAAGCAGAAGCCTGTACTGAGTGCCACACCTACTCAGGATACGGCCAAGGAAGAGGAGTTTTCTTTCATGTTGATTGTAAATCCCAATTTAGATGCTGCACAGCAGGAAAAAATACGCAATGAAAAATTTCCGTTAGGCAAAAAACTGGAGCTAACCAAAAACGGCGCAGGTCGAATAACTGGGGCAAGAATGGTGAACGAAAGTGGAGGGAATTGCTATACGAGTCATGAGGCGAATGATGATTTACCAATCGTCCTGTACGGTGGGAGAAACAGCTGTGGAACGGGCACTTTTGACACTGATCTGTTGGATAAACTAATCGCAAATCAATGGCCTAAAACCATCAAAGTGATGACCTATGGCATCCCCAGTGATCCGCTACTATTGGAAGCCTATCGGATCAAAATACTGGCGGCAAACGCGTTATACACGCAGGAACGTTTAAAATTCTTAGCATCGAAGAACTGGATTGTCTCCAATTCCAACGGCAGCACAAGCTATGGCATACCCGTCAAAGAAGATATTTGGAGTCGGGTAAAAAAACAAGTTCAGGCTATGACCGCTCAAGGCAAACCCTATGTGGTAATTGTCAATGGGTATACCTATCTATCTGAGCTTCCCAACATTGAGTTGTCTAAAATTACCAAAATGATCGTTCATGATGAAACGACTACCGAGTACATCGAAGGGACATTGAATGTTAAAAAGCATGAAAAATCAGGACTACGTGTAGAAATCAGTTTGGAGTAAAGACTATTAAGCTGAGGTGTTTTTAGGATGTCAATTGGGAACACCTCAGCCCTCCTCCTTCGGAATAACCCCCGCACCAATTTTCCGCAACATCCTCATCCTTATCGCCAAGGGCAATGCATTATTCAACAAAATCATGATCTGGTTCATCACCCCCGGAATAATAATGCGTTTGCCTCTGAATAAACCATTGAGCGCAATAGGTGCCACCTGATTGGGGTACATCACGACGAGTTTGGCCTTGGGCCCGCTGCGTTGGATGCGTTTGAGGCCATCCTCGTTGGTTACGACCGGGCCGGGGCACAAGGCACTTACGCTGACTCCGGTATCGGCCAACTCTTCGCGCATCGACAGGGAAAATGCCGTCACGAAGTGTTTGGTAGAGGTATACGCCGCCTTGAAAGGCATGGGCATCAGGCCTTCCATACTGCTGGAATTGAGAATGTAGGCTTTGTCTAATTGTTTCAACTGCGGCAAAAAATGATAGGTCATTTCAAACATCACCTGGTTGTTCAGCCGCAACATCGTTTGGTATACGCCAAGTGGAATTTTATTCAGAATGTCGCCGCGGCCAAACCCAGCATTGTTGATCAGGATATCTATGCTGTAGCCATTTTCTTGGCACCAAGTATACACTTTTAGTGGAGCATCCGTTGTGGTGAGGTCGATGCCAAACGGGTGCGTTTCTACCCCGTATTTTTGCGCAATTTCGCTGGCCGCAGCATGCAATTCCGGGCCATCCAATGCTACTAGTAATACATTTCTGCCCCTTTGGGCGCATTCATCCGCCAACGCACGACCAATGCCCATGCTGGCGCCGGTAATGAGAGTGTAATGCTTTTCCATAACAAACAACTTAGCGTTTTATTCCCGTTTCTTCCGCACTAGTAAACGTTTAATCAGCGGTTTTTCGATCCAGGCGATGGCCGCAAAATAAGCCAAAAGAATCAAAAAGTTGATGCTCAAAATCACCGGAAGTTCTCCTTTTGCTACGTGACGCAGTCCTTCACTCAGGCCATAAGCGAATAAAGCCAGCAAGAAGTACAAAGCCATTCGCCCGAGTGGGTAATGAATAGGGTGGTATTTTTGTCCAGCCCAATAACTGACGATGGTCATAAAAACATAACAAATCAGCGCAGTCCAGGCCGGAGCATAATAGCCGTACCCCTGTTTGATGAGCACTACATTCAGCACAATTGTAATCAAAGAGCCTCCCAGGGCCACCCAACCGCCAACCGCCGTGCGGTCGATCAACTTGTACCAAATGGAAAAAGTGGTAAACAAGCCCAAAAACAAATTGGCCAGCAAGAGCACCGGCACCGTATCCAAACCTTCGCGAAAGTTTTCACCCAAGAACAAACCCACCCAATCCATATTCAACATAATGCCCAAAAAGGCCACACAACTCACCAAAGTGAAGGCTTGGGCCACTTGGCCATATACCTTTTCTGAGCCTTTTTCATTCGCATTGCGGAAAAAGAAGGGTTCAGCTGCGTAGTTGAAAGCCTGGGTGAAAAGGTTCATCATTACCGGTATTTTGGTAGCCGCAGCGTATACCCCACCTTCGCCCAGGTTTTGATTCAGGTTCCCTTCCCCTAAAAATTTCAACAAAGGTGTACCAATAAACTGGTTAATGACCCCCGCTATTCCGGCCAGGATCAAGGGGAAGGAATAACGCAACATTTGCCGCAGCAAGGCCCAATCGATCTGCAATTTCATGCGCAGATAAGTAGGCAGCACTTGCAACAAATTCACAGCACTACCCACCACATTGGCCAGAAATACATCGCCCACCATATTGTCCTTAAAATGCAGGTATTGCAACCATTGCCAGGCGGCTTTTTGCTCCAGTTTTGGACAAAAATAGAGGTAAAAAAACACCAGCAGAATATTGACAACAACGTTAGTCAATTTGATCCCCATAAAGCGCAAAGGGCGATTGGCAAAACGCAGGCGTGCAAAAGGAATGGCTGTCAGGGTATCCAGCCCCAAAATCAAAACCAGAGCAACAATAAACTCTGGATGCTCAGGATACTGCTGAAGATCGGCAATGGGCTGCGCCAAAAAAAGCGCAATACCCGTAAAAACAAGCGTAGACAACAACAAAAACAAAGCAGATGTAGAAAAAGCTCGCTCTGCATCCTCTTGCTTTTGGGCGTAGCGGAAATAAGCTGTCTCCATCCGAAAAGTCAAAAGGATGTTGAATAGCGCTACGTAGGAATACAGATCATTAAAGATACCATAATCCGCCTGACTCAACACCCGGGTCAAAAAAGGAGTCAACAAAACAAAATTGAGCAAGCGCGGCAAAATGCTGCTCATGCCGTAAATGGCGGTTTCTCCGGCGAGTTTTTTGAGTAGAGACATCTTTTTAATGATGAGTGATGAATGATAAATGATGAATTTATAACTCATCGTTCATCACTCATCACTAAATATTAGTTTTCCCAATTTTTCTTCTCCTGCTCCACATGGTGCAAAACCACCCTGACCCCATACTTTTCTTTTAGGTGTTTGGCGAGGGCGTCGGCGGCGTATACGGAGCGGTGCTGGCCTCCGGTGCAACCAAAGTTGACGGTGAGGTTCATGAAGCTGCGCTCAATATAGTCTTCCACCGCAGCATCCACTATGCGGAATACATTGTGCAGGTATTCGTCCATGTTGCTGTGCTGCTTGAGAAAATTGATGACCGATTCATCGCGGCCAGTCAATTTTTTATAAGGCTCATAACGCCCAGGGTTGTGTACGAAGCGACAGTCAAATACAAAACCACCGCCGTTGCCACTGCTGTCTTCGGGAATGCCACCAGCATGGTACGAAAAACTATTGACCGCTACAGTAAGTAGGCTGGTACTGCTTTTAATTTTATTGAAGGGCTCAAATTTTTTGGAGTCCAAAATGCGCTGCATCGCCTCTCGCAAGTGGGGCAGTTCGATGGGTAACTGCCAGTTTTCCAAAAGCCCCTTGATGTTGCGCAAACCATGGGGGATACTTTTTAAAAAATGCTCTTTTCGCTCAAACAGCCCACGGAACCCATAAGCCCCCAAAACCTGAATGTTGCGAATCAACACGTAGCCATTGTAATGTTCGACGAACCTGTCTGGGTCGATGGGTGTCAATTCACCAGCCACTTTGATGTAATGCTGCAAAATTTCCTGGCGGATATCCGGCGGAATATTGGCTTTGGCCTGAAACAACAAAGAGGCTAGATCGTATTGAAGGGCACCTCGGCGCCCGCCCTGATAGTCGATGAAATAGGGCTCACCACTTTTGATCATGATGTTGCGCGACTGAAAATCGCGGAAGAGGAAGTATTGGTTGTCGGCAGTAAGCAGGTAATCGGCCAGGTCGTGAAAGTCTTTTTCCAGGGCTTGTTCATCAAAACGCACCTTGGTGAGCATCAGGAAGTGGTATTTGAAATAGTTCAGATCCCAAAACATGGCCTCTTTGTCGAAGGCGGACTTGGGATAGCTGTGCTCGTAGCTCAAGTCCTTCCCCCCAATGATTTGCAAGCGGGCCAATTGTTCCACCACCCGTTTGTAGATTTGGGCCAGGTAATCGGGAAAATAATCGTCGTTTTGCAGCAAAAAACTGTACAAAGTAGTAGAACCCAAATCCTCTTGCAAATAGACTTTGGTGTTCAAATCTTCGGCATAGATTTCGGGTACCGGGAGGGATTTGCTGTGAAAATGACGGCTGTATTCCAAAAAAGCCCTGCTCTCACGGTCATTGGGGCTATAAGTGCCAATGGCCGCCCGCTCAGAGCCCTGCAAACGGTAATAAATCCGCTCGGAGCCAGAAGGAGCCAATGGCAGAATCAATTTGGGGCTTTCGCCCGCCCACTGCTCAAATAAATCGGCTAGCGCTGCTTCAATTTTTTGTGGACTCATTCCAATACGTGGTTACTTTATAGTAGGCGCAAAACTATGAAATTATTTCGAGCGGAAACGTTTAAGAATCCTGCGCCAAGACCAACGGCGGCGGGGCTCTTTGTCGAAGTACTCACTGCCATACCCCTGGCCGAACCCGTAGCCATACGAAGCACTGTAACCATATCCATATCCATATCCATAGCCTGCTCTGGGCTTGAGGCCATTGAGCACAATACCTAACTGAGGCAATTTGTTGTTGCTGTAAATGTCCTGCACCATGCGCAAAAACGGAGTGCGGCTCATTCCAAAGCGGGTAACAATGATGGTTTGGTCAATGTGTTGATTGAGCAAAAGAGCATCGGTAACCAGCCCGACCGGGGCAGTATCCACGATGATGTATTGGTAGCGCTTGCGCAACTCTAAAAACAACTCACGGGTAGCATCACTCATCAGCAATTCGGCAGGGTTGGGCGGAATCGGCCCACAGTCCAGGTAATCTACCAGGGGGTGGTCGGGCAAAGGTTTGATAAGGTCGTCCAGTGAAGCTTGACCTACCAGGTAATTGGTTACCCCTCGCTCAGCTTGGTGCCCGGTTAGATAGCGGCTCAATTTGGGTTTACGGATGTCCAACCCCAACAAAAGGGTTTTTTGACCCGAGAGGGAAATGCTGATGCCCAGGTTGATGGTAATAAAACTTTTGCCCTCGCCACTTACACTGGAACTGACCAGAACGACCTTTTTTGTTTCACCCTTTGCGAGGTATTGTAAATTGGTGCGCAGCATACGAAACATCTCTGCGATTGCTGAGCGACTACTTCGATTGACTACGATGGACTTTCCTCCACTTGATTGCATTATGCCGCCCAAAAATGGAGCGTTGGTATGGCGTCGAATGTCGTTCTCGTCGTAAACCCGGTTGTTGAAATAATCAAAAAGGAAAACCACAATTCCTGGCAACAAAAAACCCATAAACAAGTATAGGGTAAAGGTTCGACGTCGATCTGGTGAAACCAAGCCTTGCCCTACCGGAGGATTGAGAATACGAGTATTGGACACCTGTGCTGCTACGCTCAGGGCTGTTTCCTCCCGTTTTTGTAAGAGGAACAAAAAGAGTTGTTCTTTGATTTGTTGCTGGCGCAAAATCTGGAGCAATTCCCGTTCATAAGTAGGAATGGCGTCAATTTTAGTCTCAATGGGCTTCAAACGTTTGCTAACCTGAGCGCGGCGCTCGCTGAGTTCGCGGCGGATAACCGTGAAATTGTCCAGTAATGGTTTGCGATATTCTTCTATTTTTCGATCCAGGGTTTTTACTGCTGGATTGCTGAGGCCAGCAGTAACCACTAATTTTTTGCGCTCTTGCACGAGTTCATTATAGGCTTTAATGATTTCTGCTGCAGCACTACTGGCCAAAATCTCCGAACTTAGGGGTAATGACTCATTTTGAGCATTCGGGTCATTGAGCTTTTTTTCGATGGCTTCAAGCATGGCCATACGCAGATCCAGTTCCATCAATTGTTCATCGGCACTGGATACTTTGCTGAGGTATTCACTGGCTTTACTCTCAATAGCTACCGGGAGGTCTCGGCTACGTTTGTAACCTTCTACATCTTTTTCTACATTGTAAAGCTCTTCGGTGATATAGCCTAAGCGCTCATCAATAAATGCAAGGGTTTTGCGACCAGACTCATTTTTGATTTCAATCTGGCTGCGGTCAAACTCAGTGACCAGGGTTTTAAATACGTCAATACATTTTTCCGCAACCGGGTCGCGCATGCTGAGGTTAAGCACATTAGAACCAGGTACAGGCTGTATCCCCAGTTTATTGGCATATTCTGCAGCGGTACCCTCGGGGTAATTGAGTCGAATTAGGATCTCGGTCCCCGGTGCCGAACCAGCCCGGCGGCTGATGGTGTATTCTATTTGATTGACTACGAAAGGGGTGTCGTAATGACAGGTTAAGGTGTCGTTTTCTCCTTTTACCAGAATAAAATCGTAATCATTCAGTGTGCGCACCCGCAGTGACGTACCGTAGGCCAATAATTGGGGAAGGGCGCTGCTTAGCGTTATTGGGCAATTGGGGCTGTACATCTCACTGGTTTTTACCCGCCCCACTGTATAATAGGTAATGTTGAGATTGAGAGAATCCACTACCCGACGCATCAAGGTCGTCGATTTGAGTACCTGAATCTGGTCATCTACATTGGATTCTTGTTCCAAGCCCAGTTTTTCGGTGATGATTTCTTCCGAAATGCTACTTCTGGCGTTGTCTTCCAATAGGATACTACCGCCAACCTGGTAAATATTGGTCGCATACCGCAGCTTTACCCAGGCGATGCTATACCCCACCATGAGCCCCAGCACCAGCCAATACCAGTTGCGCAAGAAGAGGAAAAAAAAGTATTTGATGTCCAACTCCTTGTTTCCGCTGGGCGTGGGGGTTGCACTTGAGTAATTGTAGGGTGTAGATTGTGAAGTATCCATTGCTCAAAAGTACGAAAGGTTTAAAAAATTTCGACCGCTATTTCCAGGCAAAGCCAGTATTATCCGCTTCTGTACCAACATCATGGCTCGGCCAATGGCCTGATCCATGTCGCAATAACGGTATTCCTATTTTGCATCATTTTCGGAAAAGGGCAATGATCAAGGTAACCAATGAAAGGCCCGCTGAACCAAAAGTCAAAAAACGGCTGGTTTGGTCAGTGATGCCTCCCACTTTGGCCCTGGTGGGCTGGACGTATATGAGGTCATTTTGCTCCATATAAAAATAGGGAGAAACAAAAATGGCGGGGTCCTGCAAATTCAATTCAATGTACTGGCGTTGTCCATCTTTTTCACGTACCAACAAAATATTGGTACGATCAGCATATGGTGTTAAATCGCCCGCCATCCCAATGGCTTCCAACAAGGTGACTCTTTTATTCGAGATGCGAACCAAACCGGGTTGCGAAACCTCACCCAACATGGTGATTTTGAGATTTAAAAAACGTAGGCTGACTACAGCATCTGATACATAGGGCAAAATGCGGTTGAGGATGGTGTCGTGTGCTACGCCCAGGGTTAAGCCCCCTACTTTTACCCGGCCAATTACAGGGAAATCGATATACCCGGCACGATCAACAAAATAACCAGTGAAAAGCTCTAAGGAATTGACACCCGTTCCACTGGCACTTTGCTGCATTATGTTATTGTTTTGTTGACCTCCTGCTCCGCCCGCTTGGGGGACAAAAGCTCTAACCGCGTCCGGTTCAAAACTACTCACGGTGATTTGTAATAAATCTTCCGCTTGAATGCTCAAGTCAATAGAGTTGACAATGGCTTCAGTTTTATTTAAAGGTAGTGGCCCTTGGTTGAAATTGACCAGTTGTTTGTGTTGTACACAGGAGCAAGCCAACAGGAATAGGGAGAAGAAGTACAGAACCCGCATGGATCAATGGTTTGAGGGGTAAAGAGAGGTTGAGGAGTTGAGAAGTTGAGAAGTTGAAGCTGTCGCCAGCGATTTTGACAATGTCCTTGTCTAAGTCCCTCGCGTTAACCTCAACTTTTCAACTTTTCAACTTCTCAACTCCTCTCAACCAAATTATCGTTTACGTTCAAAAATATCAATGAATACATCTGCTATTCGCTCAGCAGCCTTACCATCCCAAAGAGGCGGGATACTGCCTCTTTTTCCCCGACCTTCCAGTGCCTCCAGCATGTGCTGATGCACGGTTTCGGGGTTGAGATCAGCCAGCAGGGTATTGGTTCCTAAATCTACAGTAACGGGGCGTTCGGTGCTGCTGCGGAAAGTCAGGCAGGGTGTTTGTAAAAAAGTTGTTTCCTCCTGAATGCCCCCGGAATCCGTAATCACCAGTGCAGCACCTTCCATCAAACGCAAAAATTCAAGATAACCTAATGGCTCCGTGGTAATTAGATTCGGAATGCGTTCAAAACGCTCCAGCAAACCAAAGTTCTCCAGATTTTTAAGTGTACGTGGATGCACCGGGAACACCACCTGACGGTATTGCACGGCATCTTCAATGATACTGAGTATAGACGTCAAACCTTCTACAAAGTCAACATTGGAAGGGCGGTGCATGGTCATTAGGACATAGCTCTGGTCTTGAACAGTGGGTTTGTCGGGTAAAACCGCGCTGTAACTCAACTGCCGTGCCCGAGCCTGGTAATGCACTAGGGAATCAATCATACAATTGCCGACAAAAAAGATCCGCTCATCGGGTACATTTTCTTTGGCCAAATTGATCATGCCGCTCATTTCCGTAACAAACAAATAATCGGAAATGCTATCAGTCAAAATCCGGTTGATTTCTTCCGGCATACCCCGATCGCCACTGCGCAATCCTGCCTCTACGTGTGCTACCGGGATGTTCATTTTTACAGCCACGAGTGCACAAGCAATGGTAGAATTGACGTCGCCAACGACCAAGACCAGATCGGGTTGTTCTTTTTGCAAAACTTCTTCAAAGGCCAACATGATTTTGGCCGTTTGTTGAGTATGGGAACCACCTCCTACACCCAAAAAATAATCGGGATTGGGCAATTCGAGTTGGGTGAAAAATACGTCGCTCATTTTGGCGTCGTAATGTTGCCCTGTATGTACAATTTTGGACTCCAGTTCTGGCCGAGCCTGAAAAGCACGGTGGAGAGGAGCAACTTTCATAAAATTGGGCCTGGCGCCAACAATGTTGAGGATTTTCATGTGGATTATAAATTGAGTAGGTCCTGATTTTTGAATGTATGGCGTTGCAAAATCCGCAAAATGTCCTTTTGCCGGAGGGCAGCCCGTAGCTCTTGCAAGTGCCGGGTATTGTGCATATCGGTACCCAGGTAGCTCACCATGTCTTTGTCAATCAGGGTTTTGGCCCATTTGGCTACCTGAGACCCATAGTGCCCGGTGAGGGAAAGGATGTTGACTTGTAAGTCGCAACCCAGGTCACGAATGCGTTCCAGCGCTGCGAGGTTCCCAATGTAATAGCTGTAACGTTCCGGATGGGCCAAAATGGGGAAATACCCCTGGAGTCGCAATTGAAAAATGCGGTTTTCCAAATCGGGGGGTGCACCAAAAAAAGACAATTCCACCAAAATGCGTTTGCCGGGCATGGGCAAAATATCCCCTTTTGCAAACAATTCAGCCGTATAGTTATCGAGGTTGTATTCGGCGGAGGCTTCCAGCCGAAAAGCTAAACCAGCCTGACGAATGGCGCGACGCAGTTCTTCCCAGCCATTTTGAATAATGGCAGCAGTGTTTGGATAATAGTCACCCATCACGTGGGGCGTAGTAATTGCGCCGCTGTAGCCCAACTGAATAAGCCCCCGGATCAGCTCAAGGCTTTCCTCCATACTCTTGGCACCATCATCAATCTCAGGGATGAGGTGCGAATGCATGTCCATGCCCAGCACTGAGAAGTCGCTGGGCTGAGTAGGTTGAGCTGAACTGCGTGAGAATAATTTTCCAAACATACGCTTAGTAGTGGGGCAAAATGAAATACTTATTTTTTTATTGCCCTATGCTTGATAATACCAGCGGTACCAGTCAATAAAACGTTGAATCCCGGTTTGCACCGAAGTAGCTGGTTTGTACCCTGTATCCACTTCCAAATCATGCACATCGGCAAAGGTAGCTGCCACGTCGCCGGGTTGCATAGGTAGCAACTCTTTGACGGCTTTTTTTCCCAGAGATTCTTCAATCGCTGCAATAAATTCCGCCAATTGAACGGGCTGGTTGTTGCCAATGTTGTACACGTGGTAAGGGGCGCTGGAATGGGCCGGATCCACAATGGCTGGATTCCAGTTCGGATTGGCTACCGGAGGGCGATCAGCCACCCGAATGATTCCTTCAACGATATCGTCAATATAGGTGAAATCCCGAATCATTTGCCCATGATTGAATACCTTGATGGGCTCTCCAGCTAAAATGGCTTTGGTAAACAAAAATAGCGCCATATCTGGTCTACCCCAGGGACCATAAACCGTAAAAAACCGCAAACCCGTAGTGGGCAGTCCAAACAAATGGCTATAAGTATGGGCCATGAGTTCATTGCTTTTTTTACTGGCTGCATACAGAGAAACCGGATGGTCCACATTGTGGGCCGTTGAAAAAGGCATTTCACTATTCAATCCATAAACACTGGAACTGCTGGCATATACAAGGTGTTGCACTTGTTGATGCCGACAACATTCCAGGATATTGACAAAACCCACAATATTGCTGTTGATGTATGCATGAGGATTGATCAAACTATATCGTACTCCAGCCTGGGCCGCCAGATTGACCACCACATCGAATTTTTCAGCCTGAAACAACTTGTCCAAACCCGCCAGATCTTCCAATTGCAGTTGAATAAAGGAAAAACCCGCCTCTTTGCTTTTGCATAAAAGGCCCGCTTGAATCTGGCTGCGTTCAATGCCCAACTGGCTCAGGCGGGCATATTTCAACTCAACATCGTAATAGTCGTTCAAACAGTCCAGACCTACCACTTCGTCGCCGCGTTCCAGTAGTTTTTTAGATAAGTGAAATCCAATAAAACCAGCTGCGCCGGTTACTAAAATACGTTTCATTGCCTTCAATAGTTAATACATTAAGCTGCTCCCCGTTTGTTGGACAAAGGCCGCAAAATTTCCGGAGCCATTTGCATGCGCAGAGAATAGCCCAAGTTTTCCAACTCTATCACAAAGTTTTTGGAACCCAAACCTTGCAATAACCTTCCCCGCAGGCCAAATAAACTACCACTGATGATTTCTACTTCTTCGCCAATTTTAAACACCCCTCGATCTACTTCAACATTGGGAACTTCGCCAGTAACGCGCCGCAGGATGTCAATTTCAACTTCGGGAATAGCAATCAAATCTTTGGCGATTTTGACAAAATGCGTCACATCGGGGGTTTCAAGCACCGGTACGTACTGGTCCTTAACGATTTGTACAAAGACATAGCAATTAATCAGTGGTAATTCAACCTTTTTGATCTTGCGCGTATACACACGGGTCACCTTCTGCAAGGGCAGGTAGCTCTTGATTCCCTTGTCACACAAGTACTTGCTCACCAATTTTTCCCGCTTGTATTTGGTGCATACCGCAAACCAGCGAGGTTCTAAAGCGTCAAGCATAATTTCATTGTTTACACCGGGTGTTTAGCTTAAATAAATATTACAAACGCCAGTAGGCGATGTTTAGCGCTTCTGCGGCCTTGCGGGAGTAAATGCCCTTAAGGTCCAGTAATAAAGGTTTGCCATTCATCAGTTTGCGCAACTCTTCCAGCGGCATTTCTATAAATGGCTGGTGGGCTACGGCAATGATGACTGCATCGTAATTGTCTTCGGGTTCAGCCCTCATGCTTAGTTTGTACTCGTGGGCTACCTCGGCAGCAGACGCAAAGGGGTCGACCAAATGGGTGGTGATCGAAAACTGTTGTAGCTCCCGAACCAGATCGGCTACTTTGGAATTGCGGATATCGGCCACGTTTTCTTTAAAAGTGATCCCCAAAACCAGTACCCGGCATTGCCCAGGGTTTTTACCTTTTTGAATGAGCATTTGTACAAGACGCTTGGCCACGTAGGCGGGCATCTCGTCGTTGATTTTGCGGCCACTGGTGATCACATGAGGCGTGTAGCCCAATTCTTTTGACTTGTGCAACAGGTAATAAGGATCCACGCCAATACAATGTCCACCCACTAGACCAGGGTAAAATTTTAAAAAATTCCACTTGGTCCCGGCAGCTTCCAATACCTCGCGGGTATCAATGCCGATGCGGTCAAAAATTACCGAAAGTTCATTCATAAACGCGATGTTGAGGTCGCGCTGGGTATTTTCGATCACTTTGGCAGCTTCGGCCACTTTGATGGAACTGGCCCGGTATACCCCAGCTTCGATGACGCTACCATACACCTGAGCAATCAACTCGCACGCTTCTGCATCGCTGCCCGATACGACTTTGAGGATTTTCTCTACGGTATGTTCCTTGTCGCCGGGATTGATGCGTTCTGGCGAATAACCTACTTTAAAGTCTTGGCCAAAATGCAAGCCCGATTCCCTTTCCAGAATGGGCACACAATCTTCTTCTGTACAACCTGGATAAACAGTAGATTCAAACACCACATAATCACCCTGTTTCAACTGCTTGCCCACCGTTCGGGAGGCTTTGAGCAGAGGGGTCAAATCAGGGTTGTTGTGCTCATCAATCGGGGTTGGCACCGCCACAATGTGGAAATGTGCCTGCTGCAAATCTTCAACCTGGTGGGTAAACTGAATGTCTGCACCCTGAAAAGCCGCTGTAGTTAACTCCTGTGAGGGATCAACTCCTGCCTGCATTTGAGCCACCCGGGCGGCATTGATGTCAAAACCAATGACCCGGAATTTTTTGGCCAAAACCAGGGCCAGTGGCAAACCCACGTATCCCAATCCTATGACTGAAACCAATTTTTTCTTCTGTACAAAATCTTCAATCCCCATCTTCTGTGCTTTCCAGTTAGTTGCCAAAGCTCTTCACTGACTCAACAATGTAGTTCAATTGTTCTGAATCCAATTCGGTGTGAATGGGTAAGGACAATACTTCCTGGCACAATTGCTCCGTGACCGGTAAATGTTTCAGCTCGGTAAAAGGCCGGAAGGCATCTTGGTCATAAAGCGGCACCGGATAATAAATCATCGTGGGCACCCCTTTTTGCTGAAGATACATTTGTAGGGCATCGCGCTGCCCGTTTTTGACCAGCAGGGTATATTGGTGAAAAACGTGGGTAGACTTGGGGTGCCGCACCGGGGTTTGAATCCAGTCCAACCCAGCCAAAGCCTGATCATAAAAATCGGCTGCTGCCTGACGGGCAGCGGCGTATTCATCCAAACGTTTGAGCTTAACGCCCAGCACTACCGCTTGAATGGCATCCAAACGCGAGTTGACGCCTACCACATCATGGTAATAACGCCGTACCTGCCCGTGATTGGCCACCATTTGCATCTTTTCGGCCAAATCGGCCCGATTTGTACTGATGGCCCCGCCGTCGCCGTAAGCTCCCAGGTTTTTGGAAGGGTAAAACGAGGTACAGCCGATGTGGCCAATGGTGCCCGTTTTGGCTGTGCTGCCATCACTAAAAGTATAGTCGGCTCCGATGGCCTGTGCATTGTCTTCGATGACCCAAAGGCCATGTTCCTGAGCGATGGCCATGATCGGCTCCAGGTCGCAACTTTGGCCAAAAAGGTTGACCGGCACAATGGCTTTGGTGCGGGGGGTAATCGCTTTGGCGATGAGCTCCGCGGTCAGGTTGAAGGTGTCGTAATCCACATCCACCATTACGGGCTTCAGACGCAGTAGGGCAATGACTTCAGCGGTGGCCACATACGTGAATGCCGGTACAATCACCTCGTCGCCGGGCTGCAAGTCGAGCGCCATCATGGCAATTTGTAGGGCGTCGGTGCCATTGGCGCAAGGGATCACGTGTGCGGCACTCAGGTATTGTTGCAGTCCTTCTTGAAAAGCTTTTACCTTGGGTCCATTGATGTAAGCGGTGGTATCGAGTACTTCCAAAATACCCTGGTCAATTTCGTCTTTGATCTTCAGGTATTGCCGCTTCAGGTCAACCATTTGGATGGCGTGCATAATTTAAACCTTTGCCAGTGCTTTGCCCGCAATCGTCTTACCAATCGCCAAACTGGCGGTGGCAGCGGGAGAGGGAGCGCTGCATACATTAATAATATTGTGGTCCTCAAAAATGAGGAATTCGTCAATCAACTTGCCTTCGAGGTCGCAGGCCATGGCGCGCACGCCGGAACCGCCGCGTTGCAGGTCGTCAAAACCCACTTCGGGAATCAGGTGCTGCAAGGCTTTGACAAAGGCGGTTT
>JAAFHQ010000250.1 GCA_013298445.1 Chitinophagales bacterium
AAATAGCCAAAGAAGTTGTACCAGTAGTTGGCACCACAGAACGCCAATGGAGAACTCAGGTATGATCCTGGGTTGTTGTGGTTCCAGGAAGCCAAAATACCTTCTGGTGAACGGGTATTGCTCAGTTCCTTGATTTTGTTCATGTCCAGGTTCCGGTGGAACCAAGAGTTAAAGGAACCGGTACTGTTGTTGGAATAGCCGTCTTGAAATTCACCATTTACTTTGGTAGTGGTAAAGTTGATGTTGGCGCCTACTTCAAAGTGTTTGCTCAGGTTGAGGGTATTCTGGGTAGACAAAGTGTATTTGTCCAAACCAGAATTGGGCAACAAACCTTTGGTATTCTGCTTGGTCAAAGATACCCGGGAAGAATAACCATCACCAGCTTTGGTAAAGTTCAGGTTGGTGTTGGTACTTACCCCGGTGTTGTAAAAGTCACGGATGTTGTTGGGTTGAGCCACCAATTTTTCAGTCTTGCCAAAGTCAGGTGTGCCTACATACCAGGAATACCATGGAATGTACTCCTGACCAACCATACGTGGACCCCAGCTGGCGTCGTCAGAATAGTCGTGGTAGTATTTGCCGCTGAGTGTTTTCCATTCTTCGGGCATACCTGCTTCCCACTCAAATTTGATCAAATCCGCCGATGCACCACCCGCATACGCGTTTTGGTATTTGGGCAGGATGTACACCTTGTCGAGGAAAGTACTCTGGTTGAACTGAATACCAATACCTGGGCGCTTGGCAGCTTTTTTGGTGGTCACCACGATTACCCCGGCATCACCGCGCTGGCCGTAGATGGCCGTAGCGTTTGGTCCTTTCAACACGGTTAGCGACTCAATGTCGTCCATGTTGAAATCGAGTGCATCTGCAGGCGTACCATCAATAACGTACAATGGAGCCTTGTCTGTCAATGAGCCCGCACCACGAATCCGAATGGTAGAGTTTTGATCCAATTTGACTGTAGACTGACCACGCAACTGCACACCAGCTATTTTACCAGCCAGGGCGTTGTTGAGGTTGGTCTGACGGATCACGTTCAGGTCTTCAGACTTTAACGTTTGTACGGCATAAGGCACTGATTTTTCTGAACGTTTGATACCCAAACCGGTAATCACCGTTTCTTCAAGTGTAATCCCTGCCTCAAGGGTCACATCCAGTACATTAGAACTGCCGAGTGTGATTTCCTGGGTGTTGTACCCCGTGTAACTAACAACAAGAATGGAAGCGTTGGCGGGAACGGAAAGGCTGTATGTCCCATCGATGTCGGTAACGGTACCGCTGGTGGTACCTTTTGCAAGAATACTCGCACCAATAAGTACTTCTCCTTGCTTGTCGATCACTTTACCAGTAACAGTTCGTTGTGCCCATGTAGCTACACACGCGAACAGTACCAGCACAAGTGCTAGTAAGTGTTTTTTCATACTATCGCTGTTTTACGTTGAAAAAAATAAAATTTTGTCTTGCCAGTCGGCGACAAAGACAGTGGAATATTACGGCTTGCTCATGGATTTTTGATAATTTAAGGTCGAATAACTCAAAAATTGTCAATAATTAGCCAAGTTTGGCCATTCATTTTATGGATTTATCATTTTTTTTCCAGCAAATTGTTTTCGTAAGATGATATTTTTTTTCATATAGGGAAATTAAACCAATTGCCGCAAATACATCTGGATTGTATTTTGGAGTCCGAAGTATAAGGCATCACAAACCAGGGCATGGCCAATCGATACCTCTTGAAGCCCCTTTACCTCATTCTTGTAAAAATTCAGGTTTTGGAGGTTCAAGTCATGCCCGGCATTGACACCCAAACCCAGGTTCACGGCCAGTTGGGCGCAGTCCACATGTTTTTTGACCGCTTCTGCAGGATTTTTCAAAAAATCTTTGGCAAAATGCCCGGTATAAAATTCGATGCGATCGGCACCTACCGCTTTGGCACCTTCAACCAGTCGCTCATCTGCGTCCAAAAAAATAGATACCCGAATCCCTGCTGCCTTCAATTCGCCGACTACATCCACCAAAAAGTCATGGTATTTTAAGGTATCCCAACCCTGATCGGAGGTGAGGGCTTGAGGGCCATCGGGCACCAGTGTGGCTTGATGGGGTTGGACCTGGGTGACTTCCCGCATGAAGCGTACATCGGGATTCCCTTCGATGTTGAATTCGGTGCTTACCACTTCTTTCAGGAGAGGTAAATCATCAAAACGCACATGGCGTTCGTCGGGGCGGGGATGTACAGTAATCCCCTGCGCACCAAATGCTTCACAGTCTCTGGCAATCTGGGTGAGATCGGGTAGATTAGAGCCTCTGGAATTGCGGATTAGCGCAATTTTGTTGATGTTGACACTTAGACGTACGTTTGCCATGGTTGAGGAGGTTGAGAAGTTGAGGAAGGTTGAGGGAGGTTGAGAAGGTTGAGGCTACCGCGAGCAATTTTGACATGTCCTTGTCTAAGTCACTGTGGCAGCCTCAACCTTCTCAACCTCCCTCAACCTTCCTCAACTTGTTTCCCACAAAGCTCGATATTTTTTCCCCGAATGATCAAGGACTTTACGTAATTTTACCAAAAAAATACATGGACTACCCACTCCCGGAATCAGAAATGCCTGTTCAACGTAAAGAGGCCTCCCCCTGGATGATGTTACTTTGCCTCGTTGGTTTTATGTTGGTCGGTTTGATCCTTGGCTCAATGCTCGTCAATGCCTTGATGCGTGCACAAGGTTTGGATGGCTTGTCTTTTTTAGGCAATATGAACGAAGATGCCGGTTTACAACAACGCAATCTGGCACGCTGGGCCAATCTTTTTCCCCATCTTTTTGCATTTACAGGAGCTTCAGTGGCTGTTGCCTTGCTTTTTTTTAGGGGTAGCTGGTTGCAAAAACTACAGTTGCAGCGCTGGCCAAGTTGGTTGTTTATTGCCGGAGGAATTTTGTTTGTGCTAGCCATTTTTCCGGTGGCACAAACCAGCTATTGGCTCAATCAGCAGTTGCCATTGCCGATGTGGATGAAAGACATGGAAAAAAGTGCCAACGAGTTGGTCAAAATATTGCTCCACATGGATGGCCCGGCAGAGTTATTGCTCAATTTGCTTACCGTTGGGGTAGTTGCAGCTTTGGGTGAAGAACTGGTTTTCCGGGGGATTGTTCAGCAACAAATGAACAAGTTTGTTAAAAATCCTATCCTCAGCATTTGGATCACTGCCATCATTTTTAGTGCCATCCATATGCAGTTTGTTGGTTTTTTACCCCGCATGATTTTAGGAGCTGGTTTGGGTTATTTGTTTTACTGGTCACGCAGTTTGTGGTTGCCTATTCTGGTCCATTTTTTGTTCAACAGTTTACAAGTGATTGCTTATTATTTTCTGGGTGAAAAAGCTGATCAGTTTTCGCCCGATCAGGCCATCGATAGTCCAAATTGGCTGGGAGGCATATTTGGCTTGGCCATATTGGTCGTGGTAGGATTCTACTTGAGCCGTTTACATAAACAGCAAAATAGCTAATATGGGAGGTCTTCGATTGAGGGTAATCACCGCCGTATTTTTTGTATTGATTATGCTGGGGGGGGTATTTGGGGGTAAAATTCCATTCCTGCTTCTTTTTGGCTTTATCACAGCTATGTGCTTGTGGGAGTTTACGGGTTTGACTTTCCCTGAAGACAATCGCCCCAACTTGATCCGCCGATCCATTGGGGTGGCGCTAGGCTTGTTGCCTTATGCCTGGCTTAGTGCATTCAACCTGGGTATCATTCCCTACGATTGTTGGTTGCCGATGTTGGTGACCATTTTCCCTTTGTTGTTTTTGCCCTTTGTTTATGAATTGTCTCAAGGCAATACTCAGTCTTTTCAACAGGTCGGGTTCATTTTTTTGACCATATTGTATATAGGTGTACCTTTTGCCTTGTTGAATGCGATTGCATTCATCAGCTCAGATTTTTCTTTTCACATTCCCCTTGGCCTCATGCTGATGACCTGGACGAGTGATACCAGTGCGTATCTGGTGGGGTCAAAATTGGGTAAAACGCCCCTGTTTCCCAAAATATCACCCAAAAAAACCTGGGAAGGTTCGCTGGGTGCTGCTTTTTTCACTTTGATTGTCGCTTGGGGTTTGTGGCGGTTGTTCCCGGAATTGGCCTTCCTGCATTGGTTGGTTTTGGGCATCATCGTGATTGTTTTTGGATCTATTGGGGATCTGGTTGAATCCAGTTTTAAAAGAGGCATCAATATCAAAGATTCCAGTACCCTTCTGCCCGGGCATGGAGGCTTTTTGGATCGTTTTGATGGGTTCATGTTTCAGTTGCCTTTTTCGGCAGCCTATTTATTTTGGATCATTAATTAAAGGTTGAGAAGTTGAGGAGTTGAGAAAGTTTAGGCTACCGCGAGCGACACTCAACTTCTCAACTTCTCAACTCCTCAACTTCTCAACTATGTCCATACATCGCGAAGGTTACCTCATCATTCTCATCGCCACCCTTTTGCTAGTTGGGGTGAATCTATTGTGTGCACAGTATTTGCCAATTCTCCAACCCTGGTTGGGCGTTCTTAGCTTGGGCTTTTGGGGCTTGATCGTGCAGTTTTTCCGCAACCCCAAACGGGCTATTCCAACAATGGGAGAAGGCATTATTTACGCTCCCGCCGATGGGCAAGTGGTTGTCATTGAGGAAGCGGAGGAACCCGAGTATTTCAAGGAAAAAAAATTACAGGTTTCCATCTTTATGTCGCCCTTGAATGTGCACGTCAACCGAGCCGCCATTGGGGGAACCGTACAATACGCCCAATACCATCCTGGTAAATACCTGGTGGCCTGGCACCCCAAGTCCTCCACCGAAAATGAAAGAACTACCGTGGTGATCAAAAATGGCAAAGTGGAAATTTTGTTGCGCCAAATCGCAGGGGCAGTAGCCCGGCGGATCCGTTATTACGTGAAGCCCGGGCAAACCCTGGTGCAGGGTGAAGAATTTGGATTCATCAAATTTGGTTCGCGGGTGGATCTCTTTTTACCCCTCGATGCGGAGGTAAAAGTGAAAATTGGGCAAAAAGTGAAGGGGAATGTGGATGTGATTGCGGTGTGCTAACGGATATTTTCCACCCACACTGGCTGCCCCTTGGTATCAATATAGGCCCATTTTCCAGCTGCAATCACCAGGGCCAATCCATTTTTGAAGGTTCCCCCTTGACGGTAGAGCGGCGGAATAACCATTTCCCCGGAGCGATCAATATAACCCCAGGAGCCTTTGCTGTTCACTGCGGCCAAACCTTCTGAAAATACATTGGCATCCTGAAATTGGAGGGGGATCTGTTCTTTCCCAGTGGGATCAATGTAGCCGTACAATTTATCTTGTTGCACCGGGGCTAAACCATCACTAAAATCGCCTACTGCACCATATTGTGGTGCTACAATTTCTTCGCCTTTTTGGTTGATAAACCCAAAAAGATTGTCGCGGCAAATGATGGCCATCCCGTCAAAAAAATCGCCATTGGAAACCCCTTCTTTGTACAAATATTGGGGTTCACAAAGGGTTTTTCCTTGTCGATTGAGCAAGCCCCAAAGTCGGCGATGAACACAAACGGCTATGTCCTCCTGATACGGCAAACATTTTTCATAGGGTGTACTGAAGGCTAAAAAGCCATCTGGTTCAATGAACCCCGAACCTTCGTTCCAGGCTATGGGTGCCAGTCCTTTGCTGAAGGGGCCCGCCCATTCGTACTGGGGTTGTACCACCCAATCGCCTTCCGGATCGATGTAGCCATACTGTCGCCGACGGCTTACTGCAGCCAAACCTGCGTTAAAATCGCCCGCCTGGTCGTACTGAATATCGATAACTATATTGCATTTTTGATCGATGTACCCCCATCTGTTGACCAGTTGTGCCCGAGCCAGGCCCTCTTCAAAATAACCTACAAAATTGAAAAAATGCTTGATCAACAAGCGCCCCAAAGTGTCCATTGGCACCCACTTGTCATTGAGGCGAATACGGGAATAGCCATTAAAAAAGTCTTCCGCTTCATAATATTGTGGCTCAATAACTACCTCTCCACGGTGGTTGATAAAACCGAATTTTCCTTTCTCTCTGATCTTGAATAGTGCCTGGTTCATAGGTTGCGGGGATGAAGAACGCGGAGCGAAGATAAAGAAAAAGTTGAGAGACGTTGAGGAAGGTTGAGGAGGTTTAGTGAGGTTTAGGCTACCGCGAGCGTTTTTGACAATGTCCTTGTCCAAGTCGCTCGCGGTAGCCTAAACCTTCTAAACCTCCCTAAACCTTCTCAACCTTTTCTTTATTTTGCTGTTTTGCTTTTGTTTCGACACCAACACTATGGATAAACAGACTTTTTTGGCAAGCGGATTATTGGAGCAATACGTTTTAGGCATTACTGACCCTGAAGAAACACAGGAAGTAGAGCAACACCTCAATTTGTACCCAGAGCTTCATCAGGAAGTGGCCGCAATGCGTGAAGCCATCAAACAATATGCCCTGCAACAAGAAATTCCAGCTCCGGCACAAAAAACGAATGAACCTCAACGCAGTTCCACTGCTGCGGCTCCTAAAACTTATGGTCAGATTCATTGGTTGAGTGTGGTGGTGCTTGGGGCCTTAGCACTACTGTGTGTCTTATCCGCTTTGCGCATGCGCAATTTGCAGGAAGAAAACAAAACTTTATTGACTCAATTGAGTACCTGTGAAAGCCGCGAAGAAATTGTTGCTTTCCTCAAAGACTCGCAAACCCAACCCGTGGTACTGACCGAAACTGCTGCAAATACTGAGGCAGCAGCATTGGTTTACTGGAACAAAGTGAGCAAAAAAGCCATGCTCAATCCTTTTAACCTGCCCAAGTTGCCGGAAGATCAACAATACCAGATCTGGGTAGACGTGGCTGGAAAAATGATCAGCATTGGTTTGATCGCGCAAGATTTGGCCAAATACCAGGATTTGGTTTTTTTAGAAAATGCCGCAAGTTTGAATGTGACGATTGAGCCTAAAGGAGGGAGCAAAGAGCCCACCGTGAGTAGATTGGTGGCTAGCCGGGTGATCTAATCTTTCAATGTTTTATTTCCGTTTTTGTTCCAGCCCTAAGTAGACTGCCTTGGCTAGAGATGCAGCAATAACTAGCTAGCATTTCTCCTCCAAATCCGCTCCAGCAATACCCCGATGCCAACAATCGTCAAAGTCCCCAACACCACGGTCAATTTGGAATCAAAAGGGCTTTGCCAATCCAATGGAAAAAAGTCCTTGAAACTCAACCAGGCAATGAGCAACAGGCCGATAATCGCGGCAATTTGTGCGGCCCGCTCCCCTACCCTCTTGTTCAAAAATCCCAACAAAAACAGCCCTAACATCCCACTGGCAAACAAACCTGCCATTTTCCACCAGGCGTCCAGCAAACTTTTCACTCCGATCATGCCCAAACCAAAAGCCATACCCAGACAGCCCATGACCACCGTTGCAATGCGCAATACCCGCAATTGCTGTTCGGGACTCGCCTGTGGATTAAAGTAGCGCTGATAGATGTCTTGTAAAAAAACGGTGGCAGAACTGTTCATCCCGCTGCTCATCGTGCTCATGGCCGCAGATAATAATGCCGCCATCAATAACCCAAGAAAGCCCGTAGGGATTTGTGTTTTGATAAAAAAGGGCAATACTTTATCCCCGTAATCGGCTGGCTGCAAGGCGTTAAAATCCAGGCCTTTTCCAAGGGCGACCTGTTGTTTGAGTTCCAGAATCAATTCTGGTTGTTGCTGGTAATAGACATACAAGGCCGTTCCAATAAAAAAGAAAAGCATCGAAACGGGCAGGTAATACAGCACGCACAACCAGATGCTACGCGAGGCATCCTGCGTATTCCGAGCCGTATGATACCGTTGAATGTAGTTTTGATCGATACCGAAATTGGTCAGATTGATGAAAAAACCGTACAAAAACACGACCCAAAAACTGCTTTGAAAAAAATCGGGCCGAAAGCTGCCCAGGCTGAATTTGTGTTCTTGCCAACCCGTCGAAACGATGGTGGACAACTTGACTTGGGACAACACGATGCCCAAGA
>JAAFHQ010000251.1 GCA_013298445.1 Chitinophagales bacterium
TAGTTTGAGCAATAAAAATACTATTTGTTTTTAAAATGAAATAAAAATATTTTTATTTTACTTTTCAGCTAATCCATTGCGGCGGCGCTAGGCACCCGCGATCGTAGAGCCCCCGCTCGCACAGCAAGCATTTTGGGATCGAAGAGCGCGCCACGAAGTGGCTGGTAGCGCGTTCAACATAGCGAAGAATCTTCTTTACGTGTAACATTTTACCAACCACTTCGTGGGCGCTCGTCGATCTTTCACCGACGCTGCGCGTCAGCTCGACGATCGCGCGCTTTAGAGCCTACGTTACCTTAAGCAATTTACCCCTGCCCGACCAAAGGAAGGATTTAAAGCCCGCGCCCCAACCACCTGGATACCGTACACTTGTGTTCAGAACTGAACAAAAATTATTTTTGTATCATTCATAAAAAACTGATAACAAAACACTTACTTTATTGGTACAAAAATTGGAGGAAGGTATTCAAAATACACCCGACCATGTACCGCAACTATCTCAAAACGGAGACATATGCGCCATTCCAGTTGATGCCTTTATCAAAATTCTATTCAAATAACCCGACAAGTTATGTTTAAAAATTATTTCCGGATCGCCCTGCGCAGCCTTTCCAAAAACAAGGTTTCGTCTTTCATCAACATTGCTGGTCTGGCCGTAGGGATGGCCGTGGCAATGCTGATTGGTTTGTGGATTTGGGATGAACTGTCCTACGACCAACACCACCCCAACTACGCCCGCATCGCTCAGGTGATGCAGCACCAAACCTTCAATGGGCACAAGGGTAGCGAATCTTCGATTCCGATTCCGCTGGAGGCCGAATTGCGCAGCAAGTATGGCCACAACTTCAAGTACCTGGCCATGGCCAGTTGGCAAGGAGAACATATTTTGAGCCATGGGGAAAAAATGATCACCCAGGAAGGCAACTACATGGATCAGGACATCACCAAAATCCTGTCTTTGGCCATGCTCAAGGGGACCCAGGATGGCTTGAAGGAGCTCAACTCGGTGCTGATTTCTCAATCGACTGCCCGTGCCCTTTTTGGCGAAGCCGAGCCGATGGGAAAAATGATCAAAATCGACAATACCCAGGAAGTCCGAGTGAGTGGAGTATACGCGGACTTGCCCTACAACACCACCTTTCACAACCTGCATTTCATTGCACCCTGGGCCTTGTATGTGTCCACCCAGGAATGGGTCAGAAATGCCCGGGATCAAAACCAGTGGGGCAACAACTCCTTCCAATTGTTTGCCGAAATTGCCGATCAGGTGGACATGGCGCAGCTCAGTGCTAAAATCAAAAATGTCAAATACGACAAGGTAGACAAGGACGAAAAAAAGTTCAAAGCCGAAATCTTCCTGCACCCGATGCAAGATTGGCACCTGAACTCCAACTGGGAGGAGGGTGTACAAACGGGGGGCTTTATGCAGTACGTAAAGCTGTTTGCGATCGTGGGGATTTTTGTGTTGCTGCTGGCTTGTATCAACTTTATGAACCTGAGCACCGCCCGCAGTGAAAAACGCGCCAAAGAAGTGGGCATTCGCAAAACCATCGGTTCGGTACGCGGGCAGCTCATCCGGCAGTTTTTTAGTGAATCATTCCTGGTGGTTTTTTTCGCTTTTGTACTGGCCGTGGTGTTCATTTTGCTGGTGTTGCCCTGGTTCAACGAGGTGGCCGACAAAAAGATGCATTTCCCCTGGAATCAGCCCGTGTTTTGGCTGGCCAGCCTGGGTTTTATGGTTTTTACCGGATTGGTTGCGGGCAGCTACCCTGCTCTTTACCTTTCCTCTTTTCAGCCCATCAAGGTCTTGAAAGGCACTTTTAAAGCGGGACGTTTTGCTTCTATTCCCCGCAAAGCCCTGGTGGTGCTGCAGTTTACCATTTCGGTTACCTTCATCATTGGTACCATCATCGTGTACCAACAAATTCAATACACCAAAAATCGCCCCTTGGGCTACGACAACAAAGGCATCGTGATGGTGCAGATGACTTCACCGGATTTTGCTGGAAAGTTTGACTTGCTGCGCAACGAGTTAAAAAGCAACAACAGCATTGTAGAAATGGCCGAATCTTCCAGTCCGCTGACCGGGGTATGGTCCAACAATGGCGGCTTCAATTGGGAGGGCAAAGATCCCAGCCTGGATGCGGAGTTTGCCACCATTTGGGTGACCCACGATTTTGGCAAAACGGTGAATTGGCAGTTTAACCAGGGTCGGGATTTTTCCCGGGATTTTACCACCGATTCTTCTTCTCTGGTGATCAATGAGGCGGCAGTGAAATTTATGAACCTAAAAGAGCCAGTGGGCAAAAAAATCACCTGGGGCGACGAAGATTTCACCATCGTGGGGGTCATCAAAGACATGGTGATGCAATCGCCTTATGATCCGGTGAAACAAACGGTTTACCTGCTGAGTTACGAGAATGTGAATTGGATGAATTTGAAACTGAATCCCGCCAAAAGTGCCACTGAATCTTTGGCTGGCGTGAAGGCGGCTTTCAAAAAATACATTCCGGCGGTGCCCTTCGATTACGAATTTGCGGATGAATCATTTGGTGAAAAGTTTGAAGCGGAGGAGCGGGTAGGTACCCTGGCGGCGGCCTTTGCCGGGCTGGCGGTGTTTATTTCTTGTTTGGGTTTATTTGGCCTGGCTTCTTTTGCTGCCGAGCAGCGTACCAAGGAGATTGGCATCCGCAAGGTTTTGGGCGCTTCGGTGAACAACCTCTGGGGTTTGTTGTCGCGCGATTTTGTGCTACTGGTTTTGATCTCCTGTGTGTTGGCGGCCCCGATCGCCTATTATTACCTGCATGGCTGGCTGCAACAGTACCAGTACCGTACCGAGATTTCCTGGTGGGTATTTGGATTTGCAGCATTAGGGGCCATCGCGATAACCTTACTCACGGTGAGTTTTCAGGCGATCCGGGCAGCAACGATCAATCCGGTGAAGTCGCTAAGAAGTGAGTAATTAACCAAACTACTGCCATTTTGCTCGGAGGATATGAATTGCCACGTGCTTTAGCGTAAGATTGTGCAGGCAAAACCCCTTCGAAAGTTTCGGGCTTTCGAAGGGGAACTCTAGAGTTGTACTTTGCCACTAATTTTAGCCAAAAAGCAAAAATTGATCCTGATTTTTATTTTTACTATTTGCAGACTGCGCAATGTGAGTTACTTACTCTTTACTCACCTTCCTCTGCTTTGAACTTCGCCAATACCGGACGGACCAATTTAGGGCGCTGCAATTCGTGTACATAAATCGCCTGGCCTACCTTGCCCAAAAACGGCAATCCAATCTCGTCGTACTCATATTTGCCGTCGTTAAAAATTTCATCGTTGTTGACCCGGATGGTGGCCGCCACCATGAATTCAACACCATTTTCAAAATCGACGACGTAGGCAACATCGCTGAGGAAGCCGTAAGCCAGGCCCACCTTGTTAAAAATACGGATGTTGTTGGGAATGGTCATCGGAGGTTTTTTATCACCAAACAGGAGGAACTTCACATAATTGTCTTCTTCTGCATGTTCGGGATAAGCCGGATGTATACTTTCACGAGGATAAGCCGACATACACTTGTACAAAAATTTGTAGTCCGCCTCCGTCAGGTCAAAACGTTGATCGGGTCGTACTGCTTCAGGAAAAAGTACTGCCTTGAGCATATCGTGCATTTCTTCCAGCCCTACATAGTTTCGGTTCAAAAAATCAAAAGGTTGGTTGATCATGGTGGAATCGCCCTCGATGTAACCCTTGCCTTGTAATTGTTTGCGCATGTTGAGTCGTGGGTAAGCGGCACTCATCACCTGCCCTTGCTGAAAGATGGGATTCCGGAGGCTGTCAAAAAAAGTAACCGGATTGGTGTAGCGGTTGCTTTCCACATCAAAACCGGGCACCGACAATCGGTGGATGATGCGGCTGCGTTTGTAGCCTTTGTTCCACAGCTGTTTGTTGAGGTATTCCTGGCCCAGAAATTCGTACAAACGATTGTAGGCATCGTTGTCGCTTACCAAAAAGATCTTTTTGATGTAATTCGCAATTGATGGCTGGCCATTTTCGGCACTGGTGTCTTCCGAAACAGAAGTTTGGGGCGGGCGTCCGGCACCAGTGTGCATGGGGCTGAATTTGGACAAACCTTCAACCTTGATTTGATTGAGTTTTTCCAGGGCTAAAAATGCAACTGGCATCTTGACCATACTGGCCGGATAGTAGTACAAATTGGTGTCTAAATTGTACGTGAAGGATCGAAAAGATGGAAAATTATTGGCATCTCGATCAATCTGGGTGTAGATGATCTGCACCTGGTAGCGATCTACCTTACTGAGGATGGAATCCATCCCGGGGCCTTGTTTTTCCAAAATCAAACGCAGGGTGTTTTTTTGCGCGTTCAAATTGGGCAAAAAAGCCAAACACAATGAAAAAATAATCAGTATCGATCTGCTCATGATCGTGGTTTTTGAGATTTAAGGTTGTTAAACTGTAAAATTTTAATCAAGGCCTTAATGTCGCCATCAGTATGTAGACTGCTCAACACGATGCGAGTAACCAAGTCATCCTGCGGCGTAGGGTATGGAAAACTGGAAATCAGGATTTTCTGCTCTGCTAAAAACGCAGCTAACCCAGAATTTGCGGTATAAAATACGGGATATTCTGGAAAAAAATGAAAATCTGATCCAGTTGATAAATATTGTACGAATTGATGGACATTTAGTTGCAGTTTCTGCCGGGCTTTTGTATAAATCGCCTGTCCTTGCAACAATGCCCACAAAAAAGCGGGCGAAGGTGGCGATGCCCCACCAAAATACGGATTGCGCAGCAAACGATCCATCCAGGATTTTGGCCCCAGGATTACCCCGGCCGGAATGCCCAAGGCCTTGCCCAATGAACTGACGACCAACAACTCAGCTCCCACAGGCAGCATGATTTGTGGATAAATACCGCTGCCATTTTCGCCCAGCACCCCAAAACCATGTGAATCGTCGATAACCACGATCAATTCCCGTTGAGGCTTCAAATGTTGTAACCAACAAAAATCAAACTGCCTCACATACAAAGGGTCGACCGAATTGGCGGCCAGAATCAAGGGTGGGCCAGGCTGACTCACTAGTTCTTTGGTTTTTTCCACCCAATCTTCCCAGTTTTTTATGGTTGGCCCTGTCCCTGCCCAAATGGCCGGATGTGCACCCGGTGCTGGGAATACTTCTCCATAAGCACCCAATACCTTCATCAACAATTGCCCGGCCAAGGTACCAGACGACAACAACAAGGCTTGTTCCGCGCCAGTGTATTGAGCCAGAAATGCCTCAGCTTCGCCAAAAATATTGATTTGGATATTGGACAAGCGGGAACCTCCGAAATGCAAGCCAAATTTTTGGATGCCTTCCTGCACCAGTGCTTGCAAATCCTCATTCCAAGCTGCGCCCAGGTAGCCCGTGCCGCTGAAATAAAGCCAGTTTTCTCCCTCGATTTGGGTAGTTCGACCGGGGAGTTGATTGATTTGATACATGCCTTGTGAGTTGAGAAGGTTGAGGGAGGTTGAGAAGGTTGAGGCTACCGCGAGCGGCTTAGACAAGGGCTTTTTCAAAGCCGCTGCGGTAGCCTCAACCTCCCTCAACCTTCCTCAACCTTCTCAACCAACTATTCAAAGGTGATCTTCACCCCCGCATTCACTACAAAACCATCCATCGGTGCATAAATTTCCTTAAACAAAGGATTATTCGGAAAACCGGAATAAATGGCCCCGTAGCGGGTTTGCCGGGCATCCAAAAAGTTTTCAAAGTTGAGAAAAACCGTGTACTTATCCCAGCTTTTTTCGCCCATGAACCCACAAATCCAATAGGCCTGGCTGCGTGCTGCCTCATCACTCAGGCGTTGGGGACTAAAATAATAGGCTTCCAGGCCAAAACGCCACTGGTCTTCCAATTCATACATCAGCACCGTATTGATCCGGTGTTTGGGTGTCAGGGGCAATTGAATTGAAGTGCTGCCGTCTTTGCGTTTGGCGTCGGTCAGGGTATAGCCTACATATAATTTCCAAGGCTCTCGGTAGCTGAATTTAAAGTTCGTTTCAATGCCCCGGGTGGTGTAATTGCCCTCCAGGTTGATGAAGTGATAGGGAGTTCCCTGGTTTTGAGCTTCCAAAATCAGGGGATGGTTCAATTGGGTGTAAAAAAACAACTGATTCCAACTATAAGTAATTTCCTCGTCCAAAAACGACAATTCAAAACTACCCTGGTAATTGAAGTCGAAATTGACCCCAAAAGACCGCTCCAGGCGGAGTGCATCCGCATCAGGTAACGCGATACCTCGATAAGCCAGGGCCTCACTTTCTTCGGTAAACAAGGTTGGCGCTTTGTACCCCAGACCGATGTTGATCCGGGCCGAAAATGCTTCGGTCATTTTGTACAAAACAGCCAGGCGAGGCAATACCGCTGCGCCGTAGTGTTGGATCAAATCCGTGCGCAAGCCCGCTTCCAGGGTGTATTGCTTGGTTGGGTTCCAGGTATACTGGGCAAAGGTGCCAAAATTGCGCAGGTTGTAATTGCGCGGGGGAAGGGGATTTTGGCGGGTTTGTAGAGTACCTTCTTCAAAATGTTCGCTTTGGTAATTGATCCCGGCGATCAGTTCCCGGTCGTTGTCGGGGCGCAAGCGGGCATGAATTTCTGAAAAGGAGTTCAATTGGGCCCCATCAAAACGATATTGAGATTGAGTCAGGTCGCGATTAAACCGCCCGATGCTATTGCGCAAACTAAACTGAAGGCGTTTGTTGAACTTGTGATCGATTTGTAATTGGGTCGCAAAACGATTGCTTTTGTTGCGTTCAAAATAGCCCCACTGCGCCAGTCCCCGAATGTATTTCATGTCGCCCCCCAGGCGATTTTCTGTGCTGTAATTGAATCCAGCCTGAATGGTGGTGTTTTCTTGAAAATAAAACCAGAAACGGGGGTTGATACTTAGGCGATTGAAGCGAGGAATGGCGGAAAAACCTATATCGGCAGGATCGTAGGAAGAGCCGGAATTGCGAGAGGCCAGTAGGGTAAAGCCTACATCATCATCAAGTTTACGACTGGTAAAAGCACTGAGGTCGAGACCACCTGCTGAACTCACATTGGCCAAAAGCCGGGTAAGGGGTTTTTCTTCGGGTTGGCGGGTAATGAAATTGACCAAGCCGGCGATTGCTCCGCCACCGTAAAGCGTCGAAGCGGAGCCTTTGATGACTTCCACCTGTTTGAGATCGAGGGGCAAAATTTGCAACAAGCCCAAGCCACTGGACAAACCGGAGTACATGGGTAGCCCATCGCGCAGCAACTGGGTGTAGCGCCCATCCAAACCCTGAATGCGAATAGAGGCATTGGCCGAAGTAGCGGAGGTTTGTTGGGTTTGGATGCCCGTACTTTCGTTGAGCAACATGCGGACATCGCCGGGTTTCATGCTGATTTTTTCTTCCAGTTCTTCCAGGGTAATGACTTCGACCCTGCTCGGAATCCGTGCAATTCCCCTGCTGCTGCGGGTACTGCGAATGACTATTTCCTCCAGTTCCTCCTCTGCTTCAAACAAAGAGAAGACAATTTGTACATTTTTAGCCAGAGGAAAAGTAGCACTGCGTTGCTGGGTGCGGTAGCCAAGCAAACGGCATTGCAGGGTCTGTGTGCCAGCCGGAACATCCTTCAATAGGAGCACGCCCGCCGAATCGGTCTGCCCCCCAATGTTGAAGCCCTCCACCAAAATGGCCGCACCCGGCAAGGGCTCCTGAGTAAGGGCATCCCGAACTTTGATGCTGACCGTGTTTTGGGAAAAAAGGGAAATAGCGGGGAGGATTAATAAGGCGCAAAGCAGTTTTCTCATTCAAAGGCTGTTTCGATGTTCATAAAGTCTAATGAACAAAATTAGCTAAAATGAGCATACCGTACTTAAAGCTGGAAATAAAAACACCCTACTCGCGTTCAAAACTTAGACCGACCTAAACTTAGACCCAATGGACAAAATTTTTACGCTCCTTGGAA
>JAAFHQ010000252.1 GCA_013298445.1 Chitinophagales bacterium
ATTCCAATCAAGTGACGAGTTTGAATGTTTCTCCCGATGGGCAACACTTCTTGCTTGCCACTGACCGCGACTGGGTTCCACACCACAACAAAGGTATTTTTGAAGAACGAGAACAGCCTTTCAGTGGCAAGGGTTTTCCCGCCGAATTGCGCCGCGTGGAGGATTTTAAACTCGTTCGCAAATTTGGCAGCAGCGCCGATCAGGCAGTGTTTTCTCCCGATGGCAAATATGTAGCGACCAATGAAGCCTACTCCTTTGCCATTTACGATGCAAAAACAGGTACTAAGCTGTTTTTCAAATCCAAATCCGAGGATGATTTTTTCCCTTTAGTGACTTGCCTGACCTTTAGCCACAATAGTCAGCGCCTGCTGGTAGGTTTATCCTCTAATGTCATCCAAGAATACAACTTCAGTGGTCAACTGTTGCGGGAATACAAAGGCCATTTCAGCACCATTCGTGCCCTTGCGGTTTCACCCAATGGGAAATTTCTATTGTCTGGCAGCAGCGACAACTCGGCCAAAATCTGGAATACCCAAACCGGGGCTGAACTTGCAACGCTGATGGCCATCGGTACTGAGGACTGGATGGTCGCTACACCTGATGGGCTTTTTGATGCTTCACCCGGTGCCATGAACAGCCTTTACTTCGTAGTTGGGCTGGAAATTGTTGCAGTAGACCAATTGAAAGAGCGCTATTACGAGCCTGGCTTATTAGCGAAAGTGTTGGGGTTTGGAGAAAGTCCATTGCGCAAAGTAACTGACCTGGATGGTCAGAATTTGGCTCTATACCCCGAGCTGGAAGCCAAATTGTTAGACGATGTCATCACCGTTAAACTCAACAAACGCAGCGGTGGCATTGGCCGGGTTAGTTTGCGCCTGGAAGACATGGAAATTGCCCCCGACCTCAACCCCGGTCGTCAAAACAGTTTCTCCATCAACCTCAAAACCTATGCAGATTATTTTATTACTGGCGAAGTAAACGCACTTACCTTGGTGTGTTTCAATGCCGAAGGTTGGTTGTCCAGCCCTGCACATCCCATCACTTATGTCCCCGGTAGTAAAGGAAAAGACAAACCAGTTGCCACAACTTCCTTAAATGACCAAACCGATCAGGCTTTGGTCAATACCTTGTACGCCTTGGTGGTTGGTACAGCTGACTACAAAGGAACTGCCCTGGACCTGAAATTTCCGGATAATGATGCAACAGCTTATCGCGATATGTTGCAATTGGCGGGAAAAGACCTGTTTGGGACACGTATGCAGATCAAATTGTTGACCACCACCAAAGGGGGTATCCGACCCACTAAAACGGCCATTCGAGCTGCCTTATTGGAATTTGCTGCCAAAGCCGAACCCAAGGACGTACTGCTCGTCTATTTCTCCGGCCATGGCACCACCTGGCCTACCGATAGCCCCACGAGTCAGTTTTACTACCTCAGTGCCGACAATGAAAGTTTTGATTTGAGTATTCCAGCCAACCGACAAGCTGCCATAGCCCAGGATTCCCTCCAAGCCTGGATCCGGGGGGTAAAAGCCCGCAAACGTATCCTCATCCTTGATGCCTGCAACTCGGGCGAAGTAGTCAAACAACTGGATGAAGGCGGGAAGGGAAGCACCCTGAGCACCGATCAGCGCCGGGCCTTGGAGCGCATGAAGGACCGGGCGGGGCTGTTTGTACTGGCCAGTAGTTCGGCAGATAAATTGAGTTATGAAGACCCTCGTTTTGGTCATGGCTTACTCACTTACAGCCTTTTGAACAACATGCCCAAAGTGGCGGCACAGGACAAAAACAGCTTCATTGATGTAGGCAAACTGTTTCAGGAGGTGCGCGAGGATGTACCCAAATTGGCTTCGGCCCTCAGCAAAACCCAGGAACCCAAGCTCATCGGGATGGAGGATTTCAGCATCGGCATTCTCAAAGCAGGTACGGCTGTTAAATTGCCTACGGCTAAAAAAATCATCATCCGTTCGGATTTTTCCAATAAAAAACGCCTGGATCCACTGAAACTTAAAGCAGAAGTCAACACTCAACTGGAGGCCATGTTGGCCGATCCAAGCTTGCCCTTTGCCTATTATCCCAGTGACAAAGCAGCAGGTATCCACTATTTCGTCAATGGAGAATATGAGGTGATCGGCACTACCGTGAAGCTTACAGGCTATTTGTACAAAAGTGATCAAGACGATGAACTGGAAACTTTTGCCGTAGAAGGCCCAAATACCGATATTAAAGCTTTGGTTGAGCAACTGCTCGTCAAAGTAAGAGAGGCCTTACTTAAACTGAAATAAACCAATATGCGGATAATTCTCATCATCACCTGCTGCTACCTGTTTGTCCATCAAATACAAGCCCAGGAACGCAGCTTTGGCACACTACCCCTGATCAACAAACCGGGTATTGTTGCCAACCTTGCCTCTAAAAAAATAGACAGTGTGCAGTACCGCAAAGTCCTGAACATTTACAATAAACTTGTGCAGGCCAGGGGCGATTTTCGTTTTCCGGTGCCAAGCTTTAACTTAGTTAGTGAAGAGCGACGGGTAGCAGGTATTGATTATGATCAGTTGAACATTGTACTGGAGGAAAAAGCATTGGGTGTCTGCAATACCTTTGGTGCGGAAACCGACGCAGCCATTGCTTTTCTTTTGGCGCACGAACTGTCCCATTATTACGAAAAACATGCCTGGCGCCGCAGTTTTGCCGAAGACAACAAAGACCTGAAAATTGGGCTAGACCTGGATAAGGTAACTGATGCTGCAAGCAACGAAACCGAAGCAGACTACCTGGGTGGTTTTTTGGCCTACTCGGCGGGTTTTGGTTTGTTTCAAAAAGGCTCAGAAATCATTCAAAGCATATACAAAGCCTATGGCCTCAAAAATGACCTCCCTGGTTATCCCAGTCTGAGTGATCGTCAGGCACTCAGTCGGCGCACCGCTGAAAAAATGGCGCTTCTGATTGATGTCTACGAGATGGCCAATTTACTTTCAGCCATTGGAAAATACAGCGAGGCCTATGAATATTACCGCTCCCTACTTATGGAATACCAAAGCCGTGAAGTATACAACAACCTGGGGGTGACAGCGGTACTGGATGCCATGAATGAGATGGATACACCCACTTTCCGGTACCCCATTGAAATGGATTTGGAAAGCCCCGCAGCCAAAGCAGGATACCCTTCGGCTGAAAAGGAAGCTAGGATCAAGGGGAAACTCCAACAGGCCATCTTGCATTTCGATGCGGCCATCAGTATGGATCCTAAATACGCTCCGGCCTACTTGAATAAGGCAACTGCTTACGCCTTAATGAATGACCTGATCCGGGCCCGATTTTACGCCGATGTCGAAGCTCGGCAAGCCGTAAAAACCGGGAATTACCCCAAAGTAGCCCAGGATATTGACGTACTCATGGGCATTATCGAAGCCCGCAGCAAAGCCACCGAAAAGGCTCGGGTTCTGTTTAAAGCTGCCGAAACTGCGGGGAGTACCCTAGGCAAAATCAACCTGAAAATTCTGCTCAAGCAACCCATTTTGAATACAATCCCCAAACCCGGACTAGGCGTAGAAAAAATTGAGAACCTCAGTTTAGCAGAAATTTCCAATGATTTAAGGGTTGATCCTAAGAAGACACAACGCATCAACCACCGGCTGGAGTTTTTACAAACCCCTCCCATCGGTGGAGCTTCCAAGGTTTTTGTCAATCTCTATAACAATGAACAAAAAACCATTTTTCACTTAACGACAACTAATTACACCGGAAAAACCGCTGCTGCAATCGGCATTGGGGACCCTCAGTCCAACATTGTAAAAGCCTACGGAGACCCCATGAGAAGCATGGAAACACCCCGTGGTCAATTGATGGTGTACAAAAACCTCATTTTTATCCTCGGAAAAGAAGGTAAACTGGAACGTTGGGTCAGCTACCAATGAAGAACAGATAAAGTCCAATAACCAAAACTAGTCTTTATGCCTAAATCAATCATCTTTATTGTATTAATGTTTGGCTGGATGATATCAGGCCATGCACAAAATGAAAGTCCCATCGTAGTAATGGGAGCCCAGGGCAAAATAAGTTACCAAGCACCTGACTATTCCAGTAAAAAAGTAAGTGCTGGTGCCTTATTTAAAAGTGCGGGAACTTTGAAGCTAAAAGCCAATAGCAACATTACTTTGTTTGCCGATGGCCAGTTTCAGACCATTCAAGGCCCAAAAACGGCTGCATTGAAAGACATTTTTGCCGACCAGGCCGGGCTGGTGAAAATCAATTTTGAACGAGGATTTGGAGAGTATTTAATCGGGGCAATGGATCTGGCTGCAAACGCAGAAAACCCTAAAGATGCCTGGGGGACTATCGTTGGAAAAAAAGGAAGTGGTGACGGCTGGGGTACCATTGTTGGTAAAAAAGGAAGTGGTGACGGTTGGGGTACCATTGTTGGAAAAAAAGGCAGTGGCGACGGCTGGGGGACTATCGTTGGTAAAAAAGGGAGCGGCGACGGCTGGGGCGGCAAAGGCAAAACCATCAACAGCATTGCCCCTTTTGGCAAAATTCGCCCAGGTTCCAAACTGTTCCAATGGTCAAAACCCGAAGGTGCTCAAAACTACCAATTGGAAATCAAAAACAGCAAGGGTGAAGTGATCCTTAAAATGACCACTCAGGATACTTTTTCAACGGTCAATCTCGATCCTGCTCAATTCAAAGACGGGCAGCAGTACGTCTGGCATGTCAGTTCAGGCGCGCTCAAATCGAATCCCCTGGCGTTGGAAATTGGAACCAGCCAATCCTTGAGCAGTGTGGTACAAAAAGCGGAAATGGCCGAATCCTACGCTAAAAACACCACTACAGTTCAAGGCCTGATGCGCGCTGTCGCTCTAGAGCAGGGAGATTGGTTCGGGGATGCAGCACAGGTTTACCGCGACTTGCAAAAAGCCGAGCCCAATAACCTGCTGGTCAAACTTATGCACGCTGCCTTCTGGATGCGTAACGGACCAAAACCCATGGCGGAACAAGCCTTTAACATGAAATAAGCACGAAATAGCTTGCTGAAAAAGAAGAAGCCCCAATTGCGAGTATCTGCAATTGGGGCTTCTTTTATCGCGCAATCCGCACCAATTATGGATTTGGAATGCTCAATACCTGACCAACAACAATCAAGTCTGGATTTTTCAGAATGTCTTTGTTGGCCTCAAATATCGCTACATACTTGCTGGCATCTTCGAAGTAGTGCTTGGCAATTTTGCCCAGTGTCTCACCAGCAACCACGGTATGCTTGTGGTAAACACTGTCGTCACTGACTTTGATGTTGGCTTTTACTTCCGCAGGAGCAGCATCCTCCGTCTTCAAACCGTTGATGGCTTTCAGTTTGTCCCAAATGGCATTGCGCAGGTAAGGCGTAGCAACGGTGCCATTGAAAACAATGTGGCCATCTTCTTCGTGGAAGTTTTCCATTTCAGCGCCAACTTCTTTGGCAAAATCAAGAGCGGATTGGTACTTGTCTTTCAGTGACATTTCAATTGGTTTTTTATAAGGTTGTTAAAATGAGAATAGAAACTAGTTTGACAAATGTTAGAAAAAATCATGACTTGAGCAAGTATCAGGAGCTTAATTTATGGTTAACTCTTGTCAAGGATGTTGCTCAAAAAACGAATAAGCCATCTCCACCACTTTTCCCATCACTTCGTTGGCCAGCTTTTCATTTGTCCAGCCTTTAGACAGGATGGTAAAAGAAAAGTAACGCCCCTCTGGCGAAATTAATAATGCTGAATCGTGATGGTGGGCGGTGATCCAACCCGTTTTGTGGGCAACCTGTACGTCAGCAGGCAATCGGGTGGGAATGACATTATTGAATTCCTGATCAGAAAGAATATCGAGCATGGCCTTACAATCCTCCGGGCGCCCTGCTTCTCCCTTGCCAATGCGTTCCATCAGTAGCGTGAGGTCGTAGGCAGTAGTGGTGTTGTTCAAGCCAGCAGTGTAGGCTTTGCTGTCTTCAACTCCCCGGCGGACCATAATGTCGGCTAACCCCAGTTCGCGCATGCCCTGGGTGGTTTTTTCTGCACCGACCAATTCAATCAGGATGTTGGTAGCCAAATTGGAACTGCGCACAATCATTGCTCGTGCCAGATCCGTAATACTCACTTTTTGCCCCAAACGGCGGTACCAGATTGAATCCGAATCGTCACTTTCGCTCAGGGAATAAGGGCTGCCATCCACAATACTTTTGAATTCATTTTTTAACACCAAAGAATCATTGAGTTTAAACTTGCCCTGAGCCGCTTGCTTGTACAGTTCCACCAACACCGGAGTTTTCATGGTGCTGGCGGGATGAAGGCTGATTTTTTCATTGATAAAAATGGCATTGGCCGGATTTTTCAAGTCGCGAAAGGCGATATGGAAAGTAGCCTCGGGGCAACGCGCCAGTTCGGCTTTGATGGCCTGATTCAAGGAAGCGAGATTTTGAGGTATTCCGCCTTTATTGCTCGGTTCCCTGCGCATTTTGGCGGCTCTAAACAATAGATCTGCCGACATCAACACCTTGTTCCGCAAACGATAGGAAAAATTAGGATTCTGGGCCAAAAACTGCCGTACCGTTGCCGCTGCTTCCGCTGAATTATGCCCTCCCAAAACAGCACTGATCCAACGGCGTGGAAAAAAGATATCACCCGTGCGCTGAATTTCTTCCAGGAGTTCCAATGCTGGGCGAACGTAATGCAGCTTGGCATTGGCCGGGCGGCGAGCATGGTTCAAATAACCCAGGGCATCTTCTACCCAAGGTTCGTAGTCGCGGTTTTCGTCTTTTTTGAGGCTTTCAAAAAAAGCATCGCGTTGCGCCTGCTCAGCAGCAAAAACCGGGCGGAGAAACTGGAGGCGTTGTTTGCGATCGGGGTTGGTCGTTTCGGCCAATTGTTGCTCCAAAATGGCTTGAGCCCGATGAGGCCAGCGCATTGCAATGCCACAAGCCAAATCAATACGTTGACTTTCCGAGAGCGTCAGGCCGGGAATGGCGAGGTCTTTTTTCCAAATGCGATACAATTTTTGTACCCCTGGCCAGGTTTCAACCAGCGATTGATAAGCCCCAAAATAAGCCAAGCGCGCCGAAGGGTCCTTGGCCTGTTCCAACAAACCCCAGAGCATTTCCTCTATTCCTGCTTTGCTACTCAACTGCAATTCCGGATCGGCAAAGCGCCAATACAGGGTTTGCAACTGATCCAGCAATTGTTGGCGGTTGAGCGGTTCTTGTTCCTCGGGGATTGCCGCCATGAGGCTTTCTAGCAAGGTAGCAGGAGGCATGGCTTCGTGCAAAAACTCTTCCCAAAGAGCCATCCGCGCTGCGCCGCGCAGCAAAGGGTCTTTGATTTTGGGCGTTTGTTGTAAAAAATAAGTCAAAGAACGCATATCCAGGCGGCAAAATCCATAACTCATCGGTGAAGCCAACAATAGGCTGGCTTGGGGCAGCGGATAGCCCTTGACGCGGTTGATTTCGGTTTTTTCGCCCACAATTTCGACAGGCAATGCGGCCACACTGTCGGGGTAAAATAGGGCCAGCTGGGTTTGTTCAGGCCAATATTTTCCAGAAGCAGCTGTTTTGAGCTGCCTCACCACCAGTTTGTCCAGGCCCTGGCCATTGCCCACTTGCTCCAGTACGAAGTGGGGCATACCCGACTCTTTCACCCATACCTGACTCCAGCTGGCCAGGTCTTTGGGGCAATACTGGTCCAGAATACCGATCAACTGATCCCAGGTGGCATTGCCATAACTATAGGTGCGCAAGTATTCTTGCAGCCCCTTGCGCATCTGCTCCTCGCCCATCATGGCTTCCAATTGGCGCATCACCACTGGGGCTTTTTGGTAAATAATCCCCCCGTACAGGCTACCCGCGTTTTTGAGGTTTTCGAGTTCTTGCTGAATGGGGTGGCTGCCCTCCGAGCGGTCTTCCGAATAGGCAGTTGGCTGATGCCCCAGCAAAAAGCGCAGCTCGTGATTGATTTTGGGAAAAGA
>JAAFHQ010000253.1 GCA_013298445.1 Chitinophagales bacterium
ACCCTTCGTTCAGCAACCACAACGGCGGGGAGCTGCATTTTGGCAAAGATGGTTTCCTATATTTGTCTACCGGCGATGGAGGCAGTGGGGGAGACCCCAATGGCAATGCCCAAAGAACTACCACCTTGCTCGGGAAAATCTTGCGCTTCAATGTTAACACTTCCCTGACCCCACCGTACTACAGCGTCCCTGCCGGAAACCCTTTTGGCAATGAGGTATTCGCCCTCGGTTTGCGCAATCCCTACCGCTGGAGTTTTGATCGCCAAACCGGAGACATGTGGATCGGGGATGTTGGCCAGGATTCTTTTGAAGAAATCAATTTCCGGGCGGCCAATGCCCTCAATGGGACCAACTATGGCTGGCGTTGTTACGAGGGCAATGCCACCTACAACACCAATGGTTGCGCTGCGGCGTCCACTTATGTGTTCCCGGCGCATGCTTACGTTTCCCAAAACCCTTCTGCGAGCATTACGGGGGGCGTGGTGTATCGGGGAAGCGCTTATCCAAGCTTACAAGGCTGTTACGTTGCTGCTGATTTTTATTCCGGCGTTTTTTACAAAATCATTCCTAACGGTACCAACGCCTGGACGGTAGGCACCCAAATCCTTTCTCCCACCGGAGTGGTGGATTTTGGCGAGACCGAAAATGGTGAAGTCTATGTGGTTTCGAATACGCGCAGCAGCGTTTACCGCCTTACTCCCGCCGCAACTACTTCAACCAATACTATTCTGGCTGGCAAAAACCTGGCCAGTATTTATCCTTCGCTGGTGAGTGAAGGTTTTGTAAAAGTGGAATTGCATATGCCGTCCTTTTATCAGTATTTTGAATTGATCGACATGAATGGGCGACGGATTTTAACAACTGACCTTTCCAAACAAATGGGAATTCGGACGATCCAACTCAACCCGAATTTGACAAGGGGCATGTACGTAGCCAAAGTAAGCAGCAATTTGGGGGTAGTGGTACAGAAAATCTATATTCAGTAGATTGGCAAACAAGACGAACTACGTGGGGGAGTTTTTTGATAAAATAATATTTAATTCCCATGTGAAACAAAAAAGAAATACATTATATTGCGTCATCATTTGACACGCCTTGTTGTACCAATTGTTGTTTTTGTTAACACCCTAATAAGTTCCCAACTATGGATGTCTCCAATTTTATTGGAGCTGCCATCCCTGTGCAACCTGATGACACCCAGGAATTGCACTACAATGCTGTAAAAGCTATTGTTCAGGCAGCGGTTAACGTAGAGGAGTTTACCATTCCTCTATACATGTGTTCCTTGTATTCGCTGGTGGGTACCCACCAAATCACCAGTGAAAATCCTTTTTATCGAGGGCGTTGGTGGCCAGGGCTCAAAGCCAGTGCTTATCCCGATCAGTGGCCTTACACCCAGGCCGACAAATTGCCCTACGACAAATCCCTTTTTTCAGCTACCAACAATGACATCTTCAATAAAATCTTCAAAGTTTTTATTGAAGAAATGTTGCATTTGCAATTGGCTGGAAACCTGGCTAAGGCCTTGGGGGTACAACCTACCTTTACCCACCCGGATTTGGTGGATGCGGAAACCTATGCCTGGAAATGTTATACTGGCTCGGTCATTCCTTACGTCGTTGACCTAAAAGACACCATCAACGCCAGTGAGATTGAGGTTAAACTGGATGACCTCAACGAGAACCAAATCAAACTATTCCAGGCCATTGAAGCTCCTGAGGAAGCTGCTCGGGAGAACATCAAGCCTTCTGAAAAGTACAAATACTTCCCCGAGGTACCATTCGCGGGATGGCAGCCTGGACAAGCCCTGCCTATGTTTGGCTCCATTGGGCACATGTATTCCTGTTTGTGGAAATACCTAAAACTACCCTTTAAGGATGGCATTTTATTGGATTACATCATTCAGCAAAACCTCAACCAACTACCCCAACAAAACCTCTTTCAGTACACCGACCCCAATACCCAACAAACCGAAATGGAGTATCCGGGCTTTAGTGCAACCATCGATACGGAGGCGCGCAACCAACTCCTGATGGAAATCGCTAAAATCATCAATGCGATTACCGATCAGGGCGAGGGTAGCGAAATTGCCGCCTCGTTGATGGAAGATGCTTTACCCGAGGGTATGGAAATGGCCGTCCAGCCGGAGTTTCAGGCTAGTTTGCATATCTTGCAAAAGTCCTATCCGTCTTATGATGATGAAGGAAATCAGCTGGATTACTCCAATGATGCAACGGCTCGTGCCGGGGTGGAAAACACCAGCCTGGACCATGAAGAACTTTTCCAGGAGATCGAAAAACTGATGCAAAACCCGGATTTCATCACCTGGAAAACCTGGCATGCCCATGGCCATTCCTGGACAACTGAGCTGCTTCTGGCCGCAGACTACGTCAACAACGAATACCAGGAGCGGCTGCCACATCCGGAAGAGGTAGCAGATGCAATGTGCATCCTTAAAGCGGATGAAGAAAAAGCCTATCCACGCATGTACAAGGCTGCTACCGGAGCAATCTGGGGGATCGTCTCCGTTTTGAATGATTATTGGACTTTTGATGCCAATGGCCCGGGTAAAGCCAAGGCTACATTCCCATACCCTTCTATGTCGGGCTCTGGTGATCGGATGTCCATCTGCTGGGCCATTTTTGGCAAACTACCCGACATCACCAAAGGGCTGGAGCCAGATGAAAAGCGCAACCCTCATGTGCTCAATCACGCCTGCCAGGCTTTGAATTATACTGGCAACTCCGAGGAAGACCCCAATGATTGTGCACAAGTAGGCATTTACCACACTTGTCGGGGCTCCAACCAATGTCGGGCGGAGGGTGGTTGTGGTTTTGTACAAAACATCAGCTCGGGTGGCAATTGCCGCGCCTCTGGCAATCCAACCCCGACGGGTCCACAGTTCTTCAGCGCACCTTCTGACAACAATTGTGGTAGCCTGGGCGGCTGTGCGGTGCCGATCTCGGCTTCTCAACTTTTCCCCAAACCTAAAGGTGAAATGAATGTGTATGATTTTGGCAGAAAGCCAGGTACTTGTGGTTTTCCACCAGTAATCGATGGTCAACTGATCGGAACCACAACTTACGAATTGGGAGACAACGTGTACGACAAAGCCTGGTCCGTTTACGCCGAAGTGCTGCAACACCGTAAACAACCGGTGCCGGAAAAACCAACCAGTAGTGTGTACCGCCTGGCATTTCCTCCGTCAACCTAGATTTAGTTCACAACCAACATTTTGAAAATTGGATGCTGTTGGTATCGGCGCTGCTTTTCGAGGCAGGGCTGGTGCCAACAACATACTCAACACCTATCTCCTATGCAACAAGTTCCCCATCGGCTGGGCTTGCCCAATCTTGGCCTCGGCCTTGGTTTGCGCAGCAAACACATCCCTTACCTCTTGCAGAACGATCCCATTGTGGACTGGTTTGAGGTGATCTCTGAAAACTACCTGGACAATCATGGTTTTCAGCGCTATGCCCTCGATCAAATTGCGGAGCGGGTGCCTTTGGTCATGCATGGGGTATCCTTGTCTATTGGCAGTACTTCGCCTCTGAACCTTGAATACTTGCAAAAGCTGAAAAACCTGGCTGCCCAGCTCAAACCTGCCTGGATCTCCGATCACCTCTGCTGGACGGGCATCAACCACGTCAATACCCACGATTTGTTGCCCATTGCGCTCACTGAAGAAAGCTTGGAGCATGTTATCAATCGTGTAAAACAAGTGCAAGATTTTTTGGAACGCCCCCTGATTCTCGAAAACCCTTCCACTTACCTGGAATACCAGTGTTCGACTTTTACCGAATGGGACTTTTTGAGCGAACTATCGCGGGCAAGTGGCTGCGGCTTGTTGCTGGATGTGAACAACGTTTACGTTTCTGCCAACAACCACGGTTATGATCCATACACCTACATCCACCATCTACCCCATGAGCGCATTGTACAAATCCACCTCGCCGGCCCCACCGATTACGAAGGATTTTTGATCGATACCCACGATAAACCCGTACCTACCGAGGTATGGCGCTTGTACAAAGTTGCCCAAGAGCTGACTGGCGGGGTTTCTACCTTGTTGGAGTGGGACGCCGATATTCCTGAATACGAGGCTTTGGTGGATGAATTGATGAAGGCGAAACGGGTGATGCAAAATGAGTTCCCACAAGTGAAAGTTGTGGGAAGCCATGAACCCATTGTGTCTAACCCCTTGGTAAGAACCAGCATCGAAGCAGCATGACCGATCTAGCCGACCTCCAAGCCTGGCTCCAAGCCCAACTAACGGGTAAATCTGCCGACGAGCAGCCTAATCCGGCATTAGGCACCCTCCCCCAAATCATCAAAACAAATGGCGTGTCTCCAGCACAACGTTTGCGTGTGTATACCTCGGGGTATTACCTGCGCTTGTTGGAATGTTTGCAAGGGGATTTTCCGGTGTTGCGGGCTTTTTTGAGTGATGAAGTATTTGGTATTTTCGCCCGTGGGTACATCTATTCGGTGGGGTCAGGATCGTATTCTTTATTGGATTTTAGTAAAAATTTCCCTGATTTTCTCCTGCACATGAGCCCCCCTGCGCAGAATGAGGAAGAATGGAAACAATACCGCTTCCCTTACGAACTGGCCTGCCTGGAACGCCTGATGATTGAGGTGGCTACCGATCATGGATTTGAAAAAGAGACCCCTCATGTTCCTGAAAACAACATTTGGATGGGACTGGACACCGAACGAGTGTTTAAAGCCCCCGCTTGCTTGCGCTTGCTCGAAGCCAATTTTGACTTATTGGCATTCCTTGACGATCCCCAGCCTCCAGAAGAACGGATAATCCCTCCTCAAAGCAAAACCTTTCTGGCCCTCCATCGCCGGAATTACCGCCTGCAAAAACACCTTCTGGAGCCCTGGCAATATCATCTTTTACACCAATTCAAAGCTGGTGAAACTTCATTAAACAGCGCATTGGAAAAAATTGCTTCGCTGACCCACCAAAGCCTCGGGGAATTGCGCGCAGCGCTGCTTTTCTTTTTGCCCTTTTGTGAAGAACAACAATTGCTTTGTAGGGTGGGAGCGTTTATTGGGGATGAAAGTTAAAAGCAAAAGGGCTGTTTCGTATGGTTTTTGAAACAGCCCTTTTGTTTTTAACTAAACACCACCTCATACCGCATCCCATTCTCCCCCGGCCCAATCGGCACCATAAATACCTCCAAATCCCCACGCTCCGGGTGAACCAAAACAAAGGTTCCCTGAAGGTAGTACTGGCCTTTCAGATCAGTTTCCAGCTCCAAGGTAAAGGGCTGGCGGTATTTGTCCGAACCATGGCTCCAAGGCGTAATTTTGCTTAGTTGCGCTGGATGGATTATTTCGGGGCTAAAACGGATGGAGAAAAATTGATTCACATGAGGCTGAAAATCAGCAATGGTTATTTGTTCTAACATGGATGTTGAGGATTAAGGTGCTTAAGCCACAGGCTTCCACTCCAAAAGATAATACACGGAATTGAACTCGCCGATTTTTTGAAAGCCCAAACGTTGATACAATTGCAGGGCCGGATTGTTGTACTCCACGTGAATGGTAACGGTTTTGCCCATTTCCGCTCCTTTTTGTTGAACCGCTTTGATGAGCTGAGAACCAATGCCCCGCCCACGGTAAGCCGGCAAGAGCGCCACATCCATGATCCGTACTTCCTGTGGGCTGTAGGTCCAATGCACGTAAAGTCGACCAATCGCTTCCTCGTCCAATACAATGAGCTGTAGTTCAGCACCCTTGTAAAACTCCTGGTAATACTGATGCTGGGCCACAAACTGCTGGCTGAGGAATGCCATTTTTTGTTCTTCCGGCCAATCGGGCACCAGAGCCAATTCCTCGGCTCTGGTGCTGGCGTATATTTCAAACAAACGAGGCAAATCCTCCTCGTAAATGGCGCGTAAATTGACCATATATTACTTGTTTGAAACTCCGATTAAGTGCGTGGAGGGAATACCCCTTGCATGGCAATACAGAAATAAAAGGTCAGGTAAGGCTGCAAGTTATTGTGGGGTTGATCGCCACCTGTAGGTGCCAAATCTTGAGCATTCATCGACACATTATTGAAGGTGCTGTTGTAAATATTGGCTCGGGCTACGTAAGCTTGAGCTGGCTCAGGTTGTGCACCTGAATCATTTACAACATTTACGGAGTGTGCGTGTGATGGAATTTCACTCTCCAGCAAAGAAACCGTCTCACTGCCACCCGTCTCTCCTAAATCGTGCAGAGAGAGCCCAGGGCCTTGCCCAGGATGCATGGGCGCCCGGCCTTGTAAATCGGGAAGGGCAAAATTGGATTTGCCATTGCCTCCATAGGTGGTACCCAACAAGGAAAATAGCGCAGTGTTTTGAGAAAGGGGCAACAATTGCCCATCGCACCAGGCCCAGCCTTTAGGTGCAAAGTTGAAAGGAAATATGCGAATTTCGGCAACAAATGGATCTGCCATAGTGATTGAATTTTTAGGTGTAGTGTACCTGGTTTGAGCAGGCTCACTAGGTTAATAATGAATACCAAACCCCAATTGATAAAGTCAACAATCCTGAAACTAGGTTGGACTTGGGAAGATGCCAAACATCGAAATGATAAAATCAACGCACAAATAAGGCTGAAAGTTGTTATGCGGTTGTGATCCCCCGACTGGCCCAATGCTATTGGGATTGATTGGAACCAGCCCAATGCTAGCATCTGCATTATAAAAGTTGGCAGAAGGGTTTCGGGCAAAGGTAGTATTGTTAGGTGTGGTTGCTCCACCGTTGTTTTGCGAGGCAAGAAAAGGGTGTGAATGTGCAGGAATTTGCTGCGTGGTCAAAGTTACTTCTTCTACACCACCAGTTTCTGCTAGCGTAAAACCACTGCCTTGATGAATTGGAATTCTGCCCCGGAGATCAGGGAGCGCAAAAGTCTCCTGACCATCTCCCCCATAGGTGGTACCGACCAGGTTAAACAAGGTTTCATATTCAGAAATGGGCAGGAGCTGCCCTTCGCAAAAAAACCAGCCTGCCGGAGCAAAGTTACCAGCAAACATGCGAATTTCGCCAACATATGGTTGTGCCATAAGGATTCAAATTAAATGGGTCATTAAATGTTTTTGCCAATACATTAAGGATACCAGTTTTAGGTAGCACTTGGAAATATCCCTTGTAAGGCAACGCAGAAATTAAGGGTAAGAAAAGGCTGCATGTTTAGGTGCGCTTGGCTTCCACCTACATTGCCAACCATTCCAGGACCCATCGCTACCAGATTGCCTGGGGCAACGTATAATTCTGAAGGAGCTGTGTCTGCAAAATAAACCGTGTTGTTTGGCACAATAGTATTTTGCGTAGCGCTGGTTGCTCTAACTACGTGGGTATGCGTTGGAATTTCTGCAATAGATAAGGTATGGGCTTGCTCACCTCCCCTTTCGCCCAGGGTGTGCCCACTACCAACATGTATGGGTGTGCGTCCACGCAAATCGGGTAAGGCAAAATTAACCCGACCATCACCGCCAAAGGTGGTGCCTAACAAGGAAAATAGTGCCTGGTTTTGATTGATGGGTAACAATTGTCCATTGCAAAGCGCCCAACCCCTGGGTGCAAAGACGAAGCTCATGATCCGAATTTCGGACAAAAATGGTTCTGCCATAAAACATGTGTTTATAGGTGAAAAATAGTAGAATCAGACTTTAAATTGTAGAGGGGTATCTTCAAGGTAGTACTAGAACAATAAACTGGGTAAGTTTTGTGTCGAGCTAAAATGTTTATTCCAGTTTTGCTGGTTTTTACCTTTAATCTCGATTTCGGTATAGGTCCTATTGTCCTCCCCGATTTTCGCTTTTATGCATATAGATCCGGCCGGACAGGAATAGGAGGAAGTTGCCGGATGATGGTCCAAAGGTAGTAAAGCCGAGGCCGTGTAATTGTGTTCAATTGCTACAGCCAAAGCACTCATATCAAAAGCATTCAGCGT
>JAAFHQ010000254.1 GCA_013298445.1 Chitinophagales bacterium
TTCTAATTGCTTCGTTCGAAAAATGTCATCTTTATTTAGGGGGTAATAATTAATGATATTGTCAAAAAATTTAAATTCCTGAATGATTTTCAATCCTGCATTTTGCATAGCATTTTTATATTGATTCGGGTGAAATGCATTCTCCCCGCCATAAAATTTTTGGAGGTCATGAGACAGGAGAAATTTCTGCTTGTCAAGAGCATCAAATACTACATGATCGCGTGCTGTGAACATTATTCCTCCCTTTTGTAACACACGAACGCAACTTGACACAAAACTTTGTAAATCATATGCGTGGTGCATAGCCTGTCTAGCATATACGATATCAAACGATTCAGAAGCAAACTCCATGTTTTCAGCATAAAATTCATACACTTGAATGTTTTCTAACCCATAATGGGCTTTCAAGGTTCTTATTGCCCCAGCGCCAATAGTTTTACTTGGATCGGGCTCAACTGCCGTTACATCAAAGCCCTTTAATGCAAAAGCTACTGCACTTATTCCATTGCCACTGCCAATGTCAAGCATAGTTTTTGCACCAGGGTTAGCTTTTTTTAGAATAGCTAGCGTTTCCAAGAATTCTTGGCTTGACATAAATCGCTCAACATTTAGAACCAGATTCTCATCAAAGTAGGCTTTTTCTACTAAGTTCAAAAATTCAGGTAACTTTCGGATATGTTGAATCGTCTCCTCCCAAGTCATGAAGGAATTAGAATTTGTCATTTGTTTCCTGATATATTTTCTTTACGAATTTTGCAGGATTACCTGCAACTACAGTAAAAGGTTCAACATCCTTAGTCACAACACTGCCAGCTCCGATTATAGCTCCTTCACCTATACGAACTCCTTTCAAAATGATAGAATTGAAACCTACCCATACTTTATCTTCAATTATTATTGATTTTCTACCTACTTTTTCCCAAGCTTTATACTTCCCGGTTTTTCCTTCATCAATCCCTTTTTTCCAATCTGTAATATCATTTTTTCTATCTTCCCATCTCAAGCTATGAGCATTGTTGTCTACTAATGTACAGCCCCAGGAGATCATAACATCATCACCAACTCTAATGTTTTCAATACAAATAAAAGTGCTACCGCCAATATAGCTTCGATTCCCAATTTGTATTTTTCCAGAGTTAGTTTCGAAAATAAATTCAGCTTCTACAACTGAATTATCTCCTATTTGGAGAAAATCACTCTCCATTTCAGACCGTAGTATTATTTTTTTTCTATCAATAATTGTACCTACTCCGATCTGGATGAATTGTTTAAAATCTTCAATTAAAATAGTGTTTGTTATAGGTTTTTGAATTTCTATTTGGTAGCCAAAATAGCGAAATACAGCCTTTAATAACTCCAATATATGTTTTTTCATCTCCTAATTAGATTTGCCAATTTGGGTTTGCGTTAATAAGCCCATTTAGTAAGGGGTATCTATCCAAGAAGCCAGTCTCATCTTTTATTTCAAAGGATATAGCTGATGTAATAGAGTCATAAACAGTTACCCCAGGGATGTAAAGAGCTGAATCCAAGTAGTAAGCCCCCCCCATGAAGGTATTAGGGTTAAATTTTAGTTCAACTTTTATGCTTTTAGGTTCTTTTTTTGAATAAATCAATTTATCGAGTTTTAACTCTGATGATGTAACATATTGGTCATTGCTATTTTTAAGGTTAAAATTAAGAAACAGGCCAGATAGTGGAGGGAAATCGAAAACTAAGTCCCAGATTATCGAAATTTCGTCAGAATTAAAAATCATAATTCCATTATCATGCTTTAATTCTAATCTATTAATATATATACCCTTTTTGTTTTTTTCATTAAAATATATGTTGCTATTTTTTTTATTACCTTTTTGATATTCATTAATTACCTTGTCAATCTGGCCAAATGTTTTTATTCCTCCATTAGATACTAAAATTCCTGATGTACATAGATTTTGAACACTTCCCATGTTATGACTCACAAACAACACCGTTCTCCCCCCCTCCTTACTCACCTCCTGCATTTTCCCCACCGCCTTCTTCTGAAATTCCGCATCCCCCACGGCCAGCACCTCATCCACAATCAAAATTTCCGGCTCCAGGTGTGCCGCTACGGCAAACCCTAGCCGTACCATCATCCCGGAAGAATATCGTTTCACAGGCGTATCCAAATACCGCGCCACCCCGGAAAATTCCACAATTTCGTCCAACTTTGAAGTCACTTCCCGTTTGGTCATGCCCAGGATGGCACCATTCAGGTAGATGTTTTCCCTTCCGGTCAATTCTGGATGGAAGCCAGTACCCACTTCCAGCAGGGAGGCAATTCTTCCTTTAGCTTTAATTGATCCCGTAGTCGGGGCGGTTACTTTGGAGAGGATTTTGAGCAAGGTACTTTTGCCCGCTCCATTTTTGCCAATGATGCCGAGCACTTCACCCTGTTGCACTTCAAAGTTGATGTCCTGGAGCGCCCAGACGTATTCGGAGTTGCCTTTTTTACTGCGATCGTTGCTTTCGCCGATGCGCAGGTAGGGGTCTTCTTTGCCTCTGATTTTGTGCCACCAGCGATTCAAGTCGTGTGAAATTGTGCCGGTGCCTACCTCCCCCAATCTATATTGCTTGGAAAGGTTTTCTACTTTAATAACCGTGTTAGCCATGAATACAATTAAAGAGCCTGCATACTTAGGCCCTCAGACAAATAGTTTTTTGATTGCCTCTTTAAATCGGCCGTAATTTCTTTCAAAGAAACCGAGGTGATTTTTAGTATCCGAGTGATTTACATCAGAATAACCATTGTAATGAAAGCAAAGGTTCTTTTTTGTTGAATAGCAGTTCATGTTCGCATGCAGGCTTGCAAACTCTACATCTACCTGCCTTTTGCGAAGTTCAACCAGGTTGATAAGGGTGTCAAAAATTGACCGATTGGCACCATAGGCAACAGTAGTCAAGGCCCCATTGCATTTATCCAAATTGTTACTGTAGGGGCCAGGTGCGTAATAATGATTAGCGTGCAGATAAAGCATATCCCAATCCACTGGTAGCTCTCTCAAAACAGATGTCATTTTTTGATTAAAACCCTTGACAAACTCAAAGTCATCTTCAAACACCAAAATCTTTTCATATCCTTTTTGCTTTGCGTCTTTTAGTACTTGTAGATGGCTCTCCAGGCACCCCAGGGCTCCCGCAGAAAACTCCCAGTTATTCAACTCCAGTTTTTTCCCATCTACTGCTTCAAATATGATGTAATTTTGATGATGTATCTTGTTCTTATCTCTGGACTTCATGTGTTGCTTCAAACGATCTTGCCGATGGGGAAGATTGATGAGGTAAACCGCGTCAAAAAATAAATTGATGTCCATTTTTTTGCGTTGAATGGATAAATTCCGCTGTTAGTGTCAATTTAGACTCTAATCCAGGAACCTGGAATCAAATCTGCGGTGGAATAGTATGCGTCAGATGTTTGAAACCATTGCTCAGGGGCAATGACTGTTTTTGCTGGATTCTTATTGAGCCAGGCAGCCCACCAACTAAAACTACTGTTGGCAATGATGTTGTGGTCACAACAGCTCATTAGAAACATATCTTTCCAGGCATCCTGATTGTTGTTCCCTTCTACTATGGCATATTTGTCTATCATATGCACCAGCTCCTTTTTTACCCAATCGGTATCATCCGAAAAGAAAAAAAAGCAGGCATGAGGATATTGCTTTTTTAAAAACGAGATTGACTTCTCATAATAATCTAAAGAACAGATGCCATGAAAAGCCAGGTTTTTTTGCAGGAGGTAATCGCCCCTTCTTATGTGGACCGCAACCGAAGTTTGGTTTTTGATCTGTGCAAAAATCGGAAAATTCTTGTCGTCCTCATCGATTACAGGAAAAGTAAAGGCTTCTCTGATAGCTGTTGAATAGGAATCAAAATATTTTTCTGACTGCCAATAACCATTCAAGATTACCGGAGGAGATATATTCCAAAAATCGTTACAATAGGTAAAAGCAGGCTCGTTGAAGACATTTTGCTTTAAGAACTTGCTACTCAATTTATTGATAAGCTTTGTGGCTATGGATCGATTTTTATTGATTTTTCGTTCCCTTACGCCCTCAAAAATATTTAATTCATAAGCCCTTATATTTGGACTAACATCCTGTTTCAATTTTTTTGAAAGTGCAGACACATCAAGAATTAGCTTTGTGTTAAGTTTATAGGCCAACGTTTTAGCTGCTGCATATTGAAACATTTGGTTACCAAGTCCACCCTTAAGGAGTAATGTAATCATCAAAGAAAAAGGTAAAATAACTTACATTAAAACAAAGAAGCGGGGAGAATGACGAATTTTTCGAATGACGAATGGCGAATTGTCGCGTTGGGTTTTGGGTGTTAGCGGCTTTTGCGGTTCTTGCTTTTGTTGCCTCGGGGCAATCTGCCGTATTTTTCTTCAAAAGCGGCCATGTGTTCATCTTCAATTTGCTCAGCAGTTTTTCGACCAGGAATTCCAGTCAATAAAATGTGAACTATGCGAGTTGTTGTGATTTTTGCCCCGTTTTTTCATTCCCAGCCCGCCTCATTCGCATACGTCTCATAATCGACGGGGGCGATGTAATCGAAATCCTTTCCGGTTTTGCGTTCGTAGGCTAAAGCGGCCAGAGAGAGGATGGGTTCGAAATCGTCGTCAGCGTCAAGAAGTGCTGGATTGTTCAAAACCTCTGTATAGTATTCCTGCCCAGAGGCGAGTACAGCCGCGCGTACATACAGGAAGCCATCTTCGGATACGCGCTTGGGTTCTGGGTAAGCTACATTAGCGTGTGCTGCGGTATCGAGTTGAAACAGTTTTTCGGACAACATATCCTCAAACTGGTAAATGTGGCTTAGTGGGTGTTGGCTCAATGCCTGGATGGCAGGCTCAAGTATTGCATCTGTGTCGGGAGCGTCCCAATCCAGGGCATCAATGATGTTCCAAAAATCAGTTTCAGTCAAAGTAGGTTCTTCGTCCAGTTCTACTACCTGGATATCCAAGCGGGTATGGCCGCTGTATTTGCCTTTCAGCTGGCGCAGAAAGTCATCGTCGATAGCGGATAGAGAGACACTAATTTTGGTGGTCATGACTTGGATTTGACTGCTATATTAAGTTTTTCTAAACAGGGAAGCAAGGGGAATGACGAATTTTTCGAGTGAGGAATGACGAATGGGGTGCGTTGGGTCTAGTTTTTTACCCAGTGCAAAAGCCATACCAAAGTCGCATAGAATGCTATTCAAGCGTTCAATATCATTCAAACGCGATTTCACTTTTGCCTAAATTTCTTCCTCTGTTGCTGCTTTGGCAATCAGGTCTTCAATATACGCCAGGTCTTTATTTGCCATTCTGGCGATTTGCTCGATTGGCATTTGAAATTCCTGGTAGAGGGAGAGGATCATATTATTGATTCTTTGGTGCGCTTCTTCCGCTTCTTGTTCCGCTTGCAGGCGTTCCAGATGTTCTTGTTCCGCTTTTTGCTCCGCTTGCTGGCGTTCTATTTTTTCACTTTTAGCAATTGCTTCGATGGCCTTCAGCTTTTCGTCATGCTCCAGCTCCAATTCTGCTTGCACTTCGGCGATCAGGTCTTTCACCAGGGCATTTTCTCTTAGGTCTATGGTAATGGGCATACTGTTGGCAATTTGTTTGACATATCCGTCCAATTTACGCAATTGGGACAAGAGTGTCAACTGGGTGATGAATTTTCTCAGCGAAACCTCGTCTTTACATACTTCTTTCAAGCGATACAGAATGATTCTGGCTACCCGTTCGGGGTCATGTTTGGGGTAGTGGGCAAAGATCGCCAGGATAATTTCTTCAGGTATCTTTGATTTGATTAGCTCCTCAAAAGGGATTTGGTTGAGGGCTATCATTTTATAGCCACTGAACTGTAGGTTTTTGGGTAATTCGGTTGGGACTTTGGTTCGGGACTTCCCTAAATACACCACAAAGTGACGAATGGGTAGTTTGTATTTTCCAAGTAGAAAACCATGGTATTCGGCAACTCGGTAAACCATGGCCCGGGGCATTCTGGTTTGAAATTCAATGTGAACGATCGATTCATCCCCATTTTTTTCCAGAACCCGCATCAAAAAATCAATCTTCCGACTGATCGTGGAATTGAGTTCTTCTGGTAAGGGTTCACTTTTTACCGGATCGATGCCTTCTTGCCGGAACACCAGCGGAACTACGAGTTCACGGAAGTTCTCTTTGAGAATTTTGTCGTAGGTGTTCCCTTTTTTGGGGTCTTTTTTCGACGGCTTAGGGCTTTTCTTTTTTTGCTGACGTTTGGCCATACGAACGAGGGTTTAAGGTTCGTGATAGCCAAAATTAGTTAATTTTTGTGGTTTTAAAAATAAAATTTAAAAAAATAGTTTGTATTTGTTTTACCTCATTTTACCATTCCAGATTCAAAGCAGCATTCAAGCATTCCATTGCCCTCCTTGATTGTTTAAAATGCTCATGGCCAGTTTCATTGCTCTTCCAATGGCCTGATCCATGTCATAATAACGATACTCGCCCAGTCTTCCGCAGATCAACAAGTTTGCATCAAGGGATGCTCGTTGTGCATACCTGTTGTAAAGCTCTTGATTTGTACGATCTGGGAATGGGTATTCATACTGCTCCGGGTCATCTGGAGAGTGGGTGATTTCTTGGGTTAGGACGGTTCCTTTGATTTGTTGGGCGTATTCAGGCGGCATCATGTGCTTCCACTCTAAAGTTCGGATGTGTGGGCCATTTTCCATTTGTGGATTGTTTACCTGGCCACAAGGCTGAGCCCAATCCTTCTCTGGTAAATATTCATGTATCCGTTGTTGGCCACGATAGTGCAATCGCCCCAAATCAAAACCGAAATACGCGTCAATTGGCCCGGTATAGATCAGTTTTTTAGGGGTTTTAAACGCTGAGCTGTGTTTTAAGTAGTCTACATTGAGCATCACCGGGATTCCCTCGAGCATTTTTTCCATCATTTTGGCATAGCCATCGCTGGGAATTCCCTGGTATTTATGGTGAGGCATCAATCGCGGGTCGTCATCGGCCCGAACATCAAACCTTTTGATCAAGGTTGGAGCCAATTGGCTGGGATTTACGCCCCATTGCTTGGTGTTGTACCCCTTGATGAATTTTTCATACACTTTAAGGGGCATCAGTTTTAATGCGGCCTCTTCAAAATTGGATGGAACCCCCTCAAAGGATACTTTCCAATCTTCCCCAATTGCTCTACGGATGTAACTAGCCGCGATGGGCCAATTTTCATAGCTCCCGTCCACCCATGATTTAATCGCGGCACAATAAGGGTAAAAGCTGGTGAATCGCTTGACAAATTGCCAAATCTCCTCTGAACTGGTGCGAAAATAATGAGGGCCATAAGTATGGATGCGAATACCGGATTCGTGATGGTGATCGTGTACATTCCCTCCAAGGTGTGGTCTTCGGTCTAGAACCAGCACTTTTTGCCCCGAATCCGTTAAAATCCTGGCAATGGTTGCACCTGTTAATCCAGATCCTACGATTAAAAAATCATATGGCATGGTGTTTTTAATCCCCTTGAATTAACAGCAATTTTACTCGGTTTGAAATGGCTTCGCCGCTAAAAAGTCGCACTACTTTTCAGGGGGAGTGACCGCGAGGGCGGCATAGGAAGCCTGTTTAAAAACAAGTGCGGCAAAGATAGGAAAACCCTTGAAAAGTGTAGTGTCTGGTGGGATAAAACTTTGCCGCTAGCTTCGAGTGGTAAGAAATAATAATGATAATTGCTCACAGCCTCGCTGCTCGATTTAGAACCAATCGACGCTGCCCTAAAGGGGTCGGGGGTTGGTAGGTTTCGTACTATTTTGCGGGGCGTGGTAGAGACGTTGCATGCAACGTCTCTACGAGGGGCGTGGTATTGAACTATTGAAAAACAATGCTATAAATGAAAGAAATGCCGGGTTTGTTATGAA
>JAAFHQ010000255.1 GCA_013298445.1 Chitinophagales bacterium
CACTTGGTATTGTCCAGGGTTTGCCAAAAAGATTCCCCACAAATCAGCAGCGAGACATCATCTCGCTGGGCGGCCACTTTTTGAAAAGCTGGAATCGCGTGGTGCAAGCCCTTGTATTTGCGGATGAAGCCAAAAAAGAGAAACACGTGCTTTCGCAATCCATGCTCTTTTTTGAAGGCTTCCACATCAAAGTCCGCTTTGGGCTGAAACAAATCGTAAATGGGGTGGTATAGTTTGAGTACGGTTTGAACGGTTTTATCGGTGCTGCGCTGGCCTTCATAACTCAATTCAAACTGCCGATTGGGGTAGAGGGTTTTGAGCTCGTTGAAGGTTTTTAGGGCGTGCACGATGTAGGTTTTGGCCTTACCAATCCCCATTTTGGTGAAAAATTTATCGATGCTGCTGTTCTCCTTCTGGATCACAAAGTGCAAGTCGAGGATGACTTCGATCTCAGGGTGTTGCCGCAACCAACCCACAATGCGCCCAATCGGTAGTCCTTGAATGGCGATGGCCCATTGGAATACTACCTTGTTGGGTTTTAAACTCAGGATATAGCGATAGGTTTCATACCAACTCACGGGGTTGTTGTAGTTGGTGATGTATTTGACTTTGATTTTGCTGCCTTCCAACAAATCCATTTGGCTGGACTTGTCTACAAACTCACGGGGGATGATGGCGGGGTATTGCTGGGTCCAGGACACGATGTGGACTTCTGTGCCCGGGATTTTGTCCAAAGCGCGAGCCAGGGAGGTGTTGTAATTGGAAATACCTCCTTTGAATTTTGGGCCAGGACCGAAACAGACTATTTTCATATTACAATTTCTTTATCGCCTCATCATACACCCGACGCAAACCTTCCTCCAAACTGATTTTCGCTTCCCAGCCCAGGGTTTCTTTCACAAAATCCATATTGCAATAACGGGAATGCACCCCAACCGGTTTATCCAGGAGTGGTTTGATGGTCGGCTTATACCCGGCGAAACTGCAAAAAACCTCAATGATTTCCCGGAAACTACTCAAGCGACCCATGCCGATGTTGATGGCCGTACCATCGTGAATTTTACCCATCGCCACTTCAACACAGTCCAACACATCGTCGATGTGTACAAAGTCGCGACCCTGATTGCCACTGCCCCAAACCTCGAAGGGGTCTTCCTTGCGGGCAGCACGGGCAGCAATGGCGGGAATGGGGTAGGAGAGGTCCTGGTCTTCGCCGTAACCACTAAAGGGGCGGATGCAGGTCACTTTTACCCCATAATATTGAGCTGTGATTTGAGCCAGGTATTCCCCCGTCAATTTACTCCAACCGTAGGTCATATCGGGTTTGCCCATGCGGTCGAAGTTGATGTCTTTTTCGCTTAGGGCGATGGCGTCACTTTCGGTTTGCAGGTCAATCGGGTAAGCGGCACTGGAACTGGGGTAGAGCACCCGCTCGGGTTTATGGCGGCAAATCCAGTAAAAGAACTCGGCGTCTATGGACAAATCCAGAGCGACCATCATCGGATCACCGTCTATTTTGGCGCGGCCACCTACAATGGCAGCAAAATGAAATACATCGCTGAGTTTGTCCACTTGCCAGCCGAAGGGCTCAAAAAAGCTGGGTGCATCGTGCAAACCCCGCAGGACATTGCGGAAATCATCCTGAACGAACAATAAACGTTCATCCGCGCCGAAAAAAGTAGCATTGCCAATGCTGCGCCCTTGCGGAGCGGCCAACCAGGTGGAGGGGTGGGTACCTACCGAGAGGTCGTCGATAAAAATGACTTTATCCTGGGTTTTGTTGAAGAGTCTTTTGACCATGTTGCGGCCTACAAATCCGCAGCCGCCACTTACCAAATGTACTTTTTGCATTTGTACTTTTTGTATTATTGTTCGATTTCGAGCTCTCCGAGCACTTTTTCAACGATGTAGTTATTGCGATGGGGGGCACTGCGACTCACCAATTCGGCCACGAAACCCGCCAAAAACAGTTGGGTACCAATGATCATACAGGTGAGTGCAAAGAAAAACCAGGGATTTTCGGCGATGAGGGGGGCGCGTTTGACGTTGTTGACGACGTCGTACAATTTAGAAAACCCTATGAAAGCCACCGAAACAAAGCCCAACATAAAAACGATAAGTCCCGAGGTGCCAAAAAACTGCATCGGCTTTTTGCCGTAACGCCCCACAAAAACCACTGAAAGCAGATCCAGAAACCCGGTAAACAAACGGGTCCAACCAAATTTGGAATAGCCATATTTTCGGGCGCGGTGTTCTACCACCTTTTCTCCAATTTTTTTAAACCCAGCCCATTTGGCCAAAAGTGGAATAAAGCGGTGCATATCACCATACACTTCCACATTTTTGACCACTTCGTTTTTATACGCTTTGAGCCCGCAGTTGAAGTCGTGCAGGTTGATTTTGCTCACTTTGCGGACCACCCAATTGTAAAACTTGGAAGGAACGGTTTTGGAAATGGGGTCGTGCCGCTTTTTTTTCCAGCCCGAAATCAGGTCATAACCTTCATTGGCAATCAGGTTGTACAGTTCGGGAATCTCATCTGGACTATCCTGCAAATCGGCATCCATGGTGATGACCACGTCACCATTGGCTGCCTGAAAACCGGAGTGCAAGCCAGCAGATTTGCCATAATTGCGCCGAAACTTGATGCCTTTGATATTGGGGTTTTGGACCCGCAGTTGCTCAATGACATTCCAGGACCCATCGGTACTGCCATCGTCTACCAGGATGACCTCGTAACTGTAACCGTTGGCATCCATCACCCGCCGGATCCAGGCTTCCAGTTCTGGCAATGATTCTTCTTCGTTGAGCAAAGGGATAACTAGAGAAATGTTCATGACGATGCTTGAGTATTCAAGGGATTATTTGCCTTTACTGAATCCCGATTTTCCATAGGTTGACCATGCAACAGCCAAAGCCATGATGAATCCACCAATCAATCCAAAAGTAAAGGCAAAAGCGGACTTTTGGAAAGTGGGGATAAAATCTTCGGCTTGGTACTGGTCTTTCATTTTCCAGGCATTTTCTTCACCCAGCAGATTTTTGCTGCGTTCGAGACCTTCACTGAAGACTTCGGCCTGCAAATTTATCATTCCGGGATCAATAAACTTCAAAAGTACGAAGTAAAATACGTGGGCAATCAGGTGGGTAACGACAAAAGTACCAAAAGCAGTACGCAATGCCGGTTGCCAGGCGTACAATTCTGTCGTTTGGCGCGCTTCACTGCGACAAGCCAGGTACATGGCCAAGGCATAAATGGGCAAAACGCCCCACTGTACTCCGAAATGGAAATACAATTTTTTGTCCATAAAATAAAACAGCAGGAGCCACAGCACAACTGCGGCTCCTGCTACACTACCGAATTTTATCATGGTTTTGACAAAGTTTGCATGTTGACTGAATCATGCTGCAAACTTATCACCAAAAATGGAAATCTAGAAATTATTCCACTGGTGGGTTGCGTTTAGCTGCGGCGGCAGCAATCAAACCAATCAAGGCTGCACCAACTGGAACAAACACCAAATTGAGCAATTGACGGTTGAGTGAGAAGTTTTTTCTCATTTGTTCGGTTTGAGCTTCAATCTGGGCTTCATCCATCCCTACTTCGGCAAACCAATCCGACATTCGGGATACCATGTTGTTGGCAAAATCGGGATCAATCACGGTGATGTAGAGCAAATTGAACACACTACTGATCAATGAGCTGACCACTAAAATCAAAAAGGCAACTACAAATGCTTTACCGAAAGGGATGAGGCCACCCAATTCAGTTTCCCGATAAGCACGGACTCCTCGCGTGGCCAAGACACCACTAAGGATAACACTTACCAAACCAATTCCCATCGTAGTGAAAGTCCAGACCATGGGGCTGAGGCCATTGCCGCCCACATACATCACCATAGTAAGTACTGCGCCAACGACGCCGATGATCACACCCCAGCGAACGACATAAGGCCAATAGGAAGCATTGGGGTTTCCTTTTGGTACAGTTGAATCAAGAGTTTCCATGTGCGAAAATTTAATGAGGGTTAATAAATGCCGATCCGTTGTTGACTACCCCAATCACTTTACCTTTCAATTGCACGCCCATCAGGGGAGAGTTACTGGACTTGGAGCGAATGTGCGTTGGCCCAAAAGTCCATTGGTGATGAGGATGAAACACCGTTAAGTTGGCTTTAGCACCCTCCCGCACCGTAACTTCCTCCAAGTTGAAGATTCTGCGGGGATTGGTTGCAAGTTTTTCGACCAACTCAGTTTGGGAAAGGACACCTTCTAAGTGTGTATTGATTAAGGCATAAGTCGTTTCGAGGCCAATGGCCCCAAAATCGGCATATGGAAACTCCAGTTTTTTGGCTTCTTCTTCCAGTGGAATGTGGTTGGAACCGATCAGGTCGATGGTTCCATCTTTGAGTCCCTGTTTGAGGGCTTCAATGTCTTCGTTGCTGCGCAGAGGGGGAAGTACCTTAAAATTGCTGTCAAATTCTACCAGAGAGCGATCGTCGTAGGCGAGGTTGAGCGCAGCTACCGAGCAACTGACCTTGAGGCCCTTGGCCTTGGCTTGACGCACCAAATCTACTGCGAATTGGGATGATAAATTGGCGAGGTGCAAGCGGGAATCGGCGTATTGCGCCAGGTAAATGTCCCGCTGGACCATCAGGTCTTCAGCCAGATTGGGAATGCCTTTCATGCCGAGTGAAGTACTCACCACCCCTTCATGCATTTGCCCTTCAAAAGCAAGGGTACGATCCAAAGGTTGATTGATGACAATGCCATTGAAGGCTTTGACGTATTCCAGTGCCCGCAAAATCATACCATTGTCGGCAATGGCATGGTTGCCGTCCGAAAAAGCTATGGCCCCAGCGTAGTGCATATCGATCATCTCGGTGATGTCTTTGCCCTGGCATTTGCTGGTAATGGCCCCGATGGGCAGTATGTCTACCAATTTGCCCCGACTGAATTGTTTGAGGTAGGCCACTTCGGTTTTTCCATCTACAGCGGGTAAGGTATTTGGCTGAGCGGCAATGGTGGTGAACCCCCCAGCGGCGGCGGCAGTGCTTACGGAACGCAGGTCTTCCCGGTGTTCGTACCCAGGATCGCCCACTTGTACTCCGATATCCACCCAACCCGGCGAGACCTGAGCCCCTTCCATTTGAATGACCTGATCGGCATTGCGTTTGAGTTCGCTGCCAATGGAAGTGATTTTATCTCCTTCAATAAATAAATCGACAACCTTGCCGTGATAAGGGGAGTTGGTGTCGATTACGGTGGCTTTGCGGATTAAAAAATTCATTGCTCGATATAGGAACGATTGAAAAATAATTTAGTCTTTTGCCTTGCTACTTATACTTTCCAAAATCTCAGCAAAAGTATCTCAATCGCCAAAAAAAGCAAAGTCAAAATGATGCACCAGCGCCATAAAACAGTGCCCTGGTTGTTTTCCTCGATTTGGGCAGTCAATACAGCGGTGTCGAGTGCAGCAATCACATTGACATTTTCGCCAACTTTGGCGCTGAGTTCTTCGGGGCTAAAATATTGCAGGGCCGACTCGCGGCGGTTATAGTTGAATGCGTAATTGTGATTAACCTGACCGGGGTTGAGGAAAAGGTCATAAAAACCGGATTTTTTGATCTGGTTGTTCATGGTTAAAAATACCTTGGCTCCTACTGCGCGTTGTTGAGGAATAAACTCTCCGGCTTCACCTTTCATTTTGTATACTATCTCGGCGCTGTTGGCCTGGTGGTCGGCTTCGAGCAATTCATCCCGGCCAATAATGTAGCCGATACGTTGGTCGGTACCTGCTGAAATCGCCATTTTGTACAACATGGGGATAAATACTTCACCACTGTTGACCAGATTGTTGAACTCCTGTGCCAATGGCGCTGCACACACGTACAAGTTTCCTTTGCCTTGCTTGTATTTGGACAAGTAAGGACTACCATCCCGGTAGGAGAGGAGTTGTTCTTCGGCCCGGGAATTGAAACGCCCAAACGTAAAATTACCCTGGGTTGCGGGAAGGCGCAGGTTTGCACTGCGGTTGAGGAAAACGTCTTTAAAGATGAATTCGCCTTGATTGACTTCCCCCACACTTTTACTGATTTGTTCAAAACTCTGAGGCGTATTGGCAGGAAAACTTTGTAAAAAGGCAGCGTAAGTTCCCAGATTGGCATTGCGCCCCGGGAAAACCAAAACATTGCCCCCATTTTCGATGTATGATTTTAGTTCCGCAGCCATACCCGAAGAGATGTTGCTCAGGTCATTCAAAACAATTAGCTGATAATCGACAAACTTGGAATAATCCAGGTTTTGATTGTTTACATCACTGAGTTTGAAATAAGGCAATCCATTTACAGCAGCTTGTAGGTAGCGATTGGGCGTTGCTTCGTTGATGGCCAACACCTTGATTTCATCCGCTACAAAAAAGCTGAAGAAATACTGGTCATCAAACTGGATCGGATAATCGGTCAGGGTTACCTCTGCCCGTTGCCAACCCGTACCGGAAATGGTGATGTTCACGGTGTCTACCCGATCAGCACCTGCGCCAATGCTAAGAGAACCCAAAGGTTTGATTTCATTGGCGTATTTGAGCGATACCCGGGCATTTTCCACCGGAGTGGTGCTGTGGTTGTGGATTTTGACAAAAAGAGGCGTGGTTTGATTGGCCATGCGCACGGGTGCCTCAAACCAAACACTATCAATGCTCAGGTTTTTTTCCTGAACGGACTGCAATGGAATAAAATTAAGGGGTAAAAGGGTGTCCTGATAGGTGGTCAGGTCCACCACACTGCGCTGAAAGTCAGAAATGATGTAGGAAACTTCGTTATCCGATTTGGCCAGTGAAAGCGCCTGCTTTTGTCTGGCTAAGACTTTCGACATCATTTGCACTTCCGGACCCAGTACAATTTCATCAATCATCGCCAGTGCATCTTCCTTATTCACAAGGCGCTGTTGCCGGCCACTGAATTCATTGCTCAAGATTTGGAAACGATCCTCTGGTCCATGGGCAGTGACAATTTCCCGCGCCCGTTGTTTGGCTTTTTCCAATAAGGGAACATCCTGACTGGAGGCACTCATACTAAAAGAGTTGTCGATATAGACACTAACCGCTTTGATGCCTTTTTTTACTGCCGTTTTTTGAGGAATAAAAGGTTGGGCAAAGGCAAATACCAAAAACAACAAGGCCAACAAACGCGCTGCCAAGACCAAAAAGTTGCGCAGTTTTGATCGCATGCTCGTTTCATCCTTCACTTCTCTCAAAAAGCGCACATTGGTGAAGTACACTTTTTTAAACCGCCGAAAATAAAACAGGTGTAGAATGATCGGGATGGCGAGGGTGGCAAGTGCCCATAAAAACGTCGGGTATAAAAACTGCATGGTCAGGATCGATTTACCAATTAACGTTGGTGTTGGATGGAAGGTTGTGTGGGTGGGTTTCCTGCTGGATTGTGCTGTGGCCTCAGAACCCCCGACCCCTAAAGGGGAGTACATTTTCTGTTAATCATCAATGCTATCCTTTTGAAAAAAGAAATTACATCTCAAGTTTACCGAAAATGTACTCCCCTTTAGGGGTCGGGGGTTCTGAGGCTTTAGCACAATGTCCAAAGACAAACCCCAATCAAAATAGATTCTTCGTCTGACGCAAAAAATTACTTCCCGATTTTTTTTGAGGATTTTGAATAGGAAGCTCACTTGAAATGAAGCGTTCGACTTCCTATTCAAAACCCAAATCGGGAAGTTAATTTTTCTGCGTTACTTACCGCTTCCGTTTCTTCGGGTCTCTTCTCTCACTCGCCGTTGTTCGGGGTGCAGCCGGTGTAGTTGGTTTCGGTTGCTGTGGTTGTGGTTTGGGTTGCGGTTTGGGCTCTTCAGCCGGTGGATTTTTCAGGAATTTCCACAAACCAGTTCCCACAATCCCCAACACACCTAC
>JAAFHQ010000256.1 GCA_013298445.1 Chitinophagales bacterium
AGAAAGTTGAGTGAGGTTTAGGAAGGTTTAGGCTACCGCAGCGGCTCTAGGCGCGATCTTGTCCAAGTCGCTCGCGGCAGCCTAAACCTTCCTCAACTTTCCTAAACCTTCCTCAACTTTTTTTTCTATTTCCACAAATAATGCATACCTTGATCACTATGCGGATACTTCTCAATGCCTTTTTCCACCGCCTCCACCATTATCGCTACCACTTGATACGGAGCTATATGGACAAACCCCACCGGATCCAACAAGCGCAATTACAAGAGCTTTTGCTTTTTGCAGCGGATACCGAGTGGGGTAAATCGCATTTTTTTCAAGACGTGCATACTGCTGAAGATTTTCGCCAGGCCGTTGCCCTAACGGATTATGAAGATCTCAAGCCCTTCATCAATCGGATGATGCTGGGCGAGCGCGATGTATTGTGGCCAGGACGAGTCAATTGGTTTTCAAAATCTTCGGGCACCACCAACGACAAAAGTAAGTTCATCCCCATTTCCCCACAAAATCTCTACAAATGTCATATGCGGGGTTCCTGGGATACGATGAGCTTGTATTATCACAATCGTCCCCAGGCTTCACAGTTTGCCGATAAAAGTATGCTAATGGGCGGCAGTCTCAGTGCCTTCCCTCTTCATCCTGCTACAATGGTAGGCGACGTGAGTGCAATCATGATCCAGCACATGCCTTGGGTAGCCAGGCCTTTTTTTATTCCTGATCTGGAAACGACTCTTTTGCCCAATTGGGAAGAAAAACTGGAAAAACTAGCTCGTGCAGGCGCTCGTACGGCCAATGTGGTGATGATCAGTGGAGTGCCGACCTGGACTGTGGTGCTCTTCCGCCGTATTTTAGAGCTCACCGGCAAAAGTAACATGCTGGAGGTGTGGCCCAGGTTTCAGGTGTATACTCATGGTGGCGTAAGTTTTACCCCTTACCGTCAGCAATTCCAAAGTTTTTTCCCCTCCCCTACTGTTGATTACCAGGAAATATACAACGCTTCGGAGGGTTTCTTTGCGGTACAAGATACGTTAGGAGAAGAGGGGATGTTGTTGTTGCTCAACAATGGCATTTATTACGAGTTCATCCCCATGAGTGAATGGGAAAAAAATACCCCCCAGGCCATCACCCTGGCAGAAGTAGAAGTGGGAAAAAATTACGCGCTGGTCATCAGCACCAATTCCGGGCTTTGGCGTTACTTGCCTGGCGATACCGTTATTTTCACCTCAGTGAATCCTTACCGCATCAAGGTAAGTGGCCGCACCAAACAGTTTGTCAATGCATTTGGCGAAGAAGTAATGGTGGACAATACCGATAAAGCCCTGGCCGAAGCCTGCCTGCTCACCGGTGCCGAAGTCTACGAATACACCGTGGCGCCCGTATATTTTGAAGGCTCCGCACAAGGTGGCCACCAATGGATTATTGAATTTGTGAAGGAGCCCCTTGATTTACCAGCCTTCGCCCAATTGTTGGACCTCAAACTTCAGCAGATCAACTCGGATTATGAAGCCAAGCGTTACCGCAATATGGCCATGCTCCCCCTGAGCATAAAAGTGGTCCCCAAAGGCACTTTCCACAATTGGTTGCGCGCCAAAGGCAAAATGGGCGGCCAACATAAGGTGCCTCGCCTAGCCAATCATCGGAATTACATCGATGAAATATTGGGACATGTAGGAGCTTGACTCTCCCTGAGTGCCAAAATGTCATTGCAGTTTTTGTTTTTCAGTCAAAATGTCACTTCTGATTTTATTTCTTGCCAATTTGTACCCTCTTTTGGCATTGGAATGTGGTTTGCTTAAAGGAAAGCAGAAAACATTTAAAAACAATAAATCCAACTGCCATGAAAGTTGTAGCTGTTAAACCACAAGTTCCATCTGTATTTGTCGACAAATCTTTCGACCAATTGATCAATCGTTTCTTTGGCCCGGAAGTATCTTTTGGCCCTTATCGCGATTGGGTGGAAAATCGCCCTGCCGTGAACATCGTGGAAACCGAAACCAATTTCCGCATCGAATTGGCTGCTCCTGGTTTGAACAAAGAAGATTTCGACATCAAAGTTGAAAAAGATACCCTGAGCATTTCCGCCAAAAAAGAAAGCGCTACCGTAGAAGGTGAAAAAGTAAAAGTGCGCGAGTTTGCTTACACCAGCTTCCAACGCAACTTCACTTTGCCCAAAACCGTAGACGCTGAAGCCATCGAAGCGCGTTATGACAATGGTGTTTTGGTTTTGACCGTGCCTAAAAAAGAAGAGGCGCTGCCAAAATCTCGCCAGATCACGATTGGTTAATTTAGTGATAAATGATGAATGATAAGTGATGAATTTTTCCCAAGCGGCCTTGTTACAAATTCATCACTCATCATTCATCACTCATCATTATTGAAAAAAATTGCTCAAAAAGCCAACTTTTTCGCCTTTGATATTGTCTTGTTAGAATAAATTGCATATATTCAAGGCAGATTGTAATGAACTTTTTACCTTGGGTTCTGTTCAAGACAATACTTTCACTAAAGTTGATTTCTGTCGCCTCTATGACGCAGAAAAAAAACAAAAGACGAAACTTTTTGCTTGAAAATATGGTTTATAAGGTATCAGTAAGTTGTTAAGCTTGCTGGACTTATCAACGAAAAGTTTATAGGTTAGTTAATAGGGTTTTAGGTGTTTTTTGGGGCCGACACGTCTTGTAGTCGGCCTTTTTTGTTTTTCACTCCCCTTTTAACGCATCCACCGGATTCTCCAGCGCCGCCCTTACACTCTGCGCCCCCACTGCCACCAGAGCCACACCAATCACCAGTGCCCCGGCCGAAGGCACAAAGTACCACTGAAACGGAATGCGTTGGGCAAAACCTTCCAGCCACTGTTCCATCACATACCATGCGATGGGTGAACCAATCAAAATGGCAATGAAAATCAGTTTTAAAAAATTACTGCTGAGCAAGGCCACGATTTGCCCCACTCCGGCACCCAGCACTTTGCGTACCCCTATTTCTTTGCGCCGCTGCACTACCAGATAGGCGGCCAGACCAAACAAGCCCAGGCAAGCTATCCCCACCGCCAGTGCTGCAAAAATACTAAACACTACCGCCAAACGCTGCTCCGACTGGTATTGCTGCAAAAACTGCTGATCGAGAAACCAGTAGTCCAGGTGGTGTTCAGGAAAAACTTTTTTCCAGGCTTGATTGAGTGCAGGCAAAAGACTAGCCGTTTGGGCAGCATCAAATTTGAGCGAGAGGTAGCCATTCTCTACCGAAGGCACACATTGATAAAGGGTGGGCCGGGCTGGTTCCTTCAAGCTTTCAATGTGAAAATCCGCTACCACCCCCCGGATGGTCATGCGAAAACCATCGGTATTGCCCTTATAGGCGATTTGTTCCCCCACAGCGGCCTTAGGGTTCGGGAAACCCAGGGCCCGCATAGCAGATTCATTGATGATCAGGTTTTCGTAGGCATGGCGGCGGTCTATGCTTTGATAAAATGAGCCAGCCAGAAATTGTACGTCAAAGGTGGGAAAAAAGGCTGCATCGGTGCCCAGGGTATAGATGGTAGATTGAGCCACTGCGTCTGGTCTTTTCAGCCAATACATGCCGCTACTGGTGCCCGAAATGGTGGAAATCCCCAACCCTGGCACAATCTCCGAACTCGCCACACCACGCACTCCTGGAATCTGTTCGATCTCATTTTTCAACACCGCCATTTTGTTGCGCTGGATAGAATCTTGCTGCCAATTGAAGGCAGGCGTTTTGAGCGAAACGACCTGATCCAAAGACAAACCCAAATCAGCTTTTTGCATAAAATGCAATTGCCCTTGCACTACAAACACACTAACAATCAGGCCAACTGAGCAAGCAAACTGAACCACCACGAGGGCTTTCCGCAAGTTTCCACCCTGTCCATTGCCCATCCAACGACTGCGCAACACCTCCCCCGGCGCGTAGGCGGAAAGAATAAAAGCAGGATACAAACCCGCCAGTGCCAAACCCGCCAGCAAAGTCCCAAAGCACAAAGCCACAAAGGTGCCATCATACCCGGGAATTTGTAAAATATCCCGCCCCGTCAACCGGGCAAAGGCTGGCGCAAAGTAGTGCAACAGCACCAATGCCACCAATAAAGCAGCCGCATTGATCATAAATCCCTCCAGTAAAAATTGCGCGATTAGTTGCCAACGTTTGGCGCCGATCATCTTACGCAGGCTGACTTCTTTGGCCCGCTCCATGGCGCGGGCGGTGCTGAGATTGACGTAATTGACAAAGGCAATACCCAAAATAAACAAGGCAATCAGGAGTAACATTTGTAGGCTGCGTGGATCGACATTCGGTTCAATTTCATACATCAGGTTGGAGCCCCGATGAATATCCTCAAGCGCTTGCATGTTCAACCGGATGCCCTCATCCTTGAGGTGAGTATCCGAATACCGATCCAATTGGTTTTTTACTTTAGCTGGATCAGCAGTTGCGCTCAACTGAAAATAATTGTAATCCCAGTAGCCACTCCAATTGTCTTCAAATCCGGCTGCATAACGGGTCTGCATGCTGAACAATACATTGAATTTCAGGTGGGTGTTTTGGGGTGGGTCCGCTACGATACCCTGCACCGTATACTTACCTTCAAATGCGCCGCCATTCACCTGTAAAACTTTGCCCATTGCTTTCTGCCTCGGGAAAAGGATTTGCGCTGCCGATTGGGTCAAAATGACCTGAAAAGGCTCAGCTAAACTGGTTTTAGCGTTGCCTTGTAAAAACTGCTGCGGAAATAGGCGCAAAAAGCCGGGATCGACCATCCAAGCGCCTTCCAGCTTGATGGGGCGCTCAGGCATGATGAAGGTGACCGAGTTTTCATTGCGGTTGTACAAGCGGGTGTAATCCAACACTTCAGGAAGGTCTTCCTTTAGGGCTGGGCCCAAAGCTGAATGTGTATTGGCATCCCGGGTAAGTACTTCACCATTAGCAATCGTCTCGTTAAAAGCCCGCCAGATCTGGCCTGCGTAGGGCGATTGCTGGTCGTAGCTCCATTCATGGCGCAGGTATTGCACCAAGACCAAAAAGGCCGCCATGCCCAAAGACAAGCCCAATACATTGATCAGGCTAAATGACTTGTGTTGCCAGAGGCGGCGGAGGGCGATTTGGAGTACATTTTTAAACATGGCGCAGGTATTTTGAATTTACTTCTCTTTGGGCAAAGGCGATGCCAAAAATACAATCATCAGATTATCAGCACAAAATGCAAAACAACTAGATAAACTTGTTCGTTTTCGGACAGTCATTATGTTGAATTCGGACATTTCAACCCGTTTGACTCAATCGCAAAATGACCACTATCTTACACTCTTGATCAGATTTAGTGTAACCTTTTTTGTACTTTTGAGTTTAAGTAAAGGGCAGGATTGCGCCTTGGCAACAAGGTTCATTAGATTTAACTGCCTAGTTACCTGTATTAAATACCAGCCTGAAATGATTAAAGTGACCATCGTTGATGACCATGTAATATTTGCAGAAGGATTGGAGTCCATATTTTCTGATGCGAACGACATTCAGATCCTGGCGCGGTGTCACAATGCAGAGGCCTTTTGGACAGTGATGGACAGCAACAACATTGATGTGGTTTTGCTCGATATTTCACTGCCTGATGTAAGCGGCTTGAATTTATGCGAGCAAATCGTACGCAAATACCCCAATACCCGGGTCATCGCACTAACCATGCACGACGAACCCAGTTTGGTGAAAAAAATGATCAAAAAAGGCGCGATGGCCTATTTGTTGAAAAACACAACCAAGAGCGAACTCCTGGCGGCCATTCGAACCGTATACAGCGGCAAAAAATACTACAATGAAAACCTCATGCAGTTGCTGCTGGAAAGTGAAGACAAACCCAAAAAGAATCCGGCGATGGGTGGGCGGCCCCATCTAACCCGTCGGGAAAAAGAGGTACTGGAGTTGATTGCGGAGGGCCTGACCACTCAGCAAATTGCCGATAGGCTTTTCGTGACCATCAAGGCCGTGGAGTTTCATCGGAGCAGTTTGTTGACCAAGTTTGGCACCCAAAACACTCCTTCCATGATTAAGGAAGCCATTGAATATGAATTTATTTCGTAAAATTTTATCCTCCCTTTTTTGCACTCTGCTCTTTAGCGCAGTTTGGGCCCAGAAGTCTTATCCCGATCCTCAAAAAAACTACTCTGCACAAGAAATTAAAAGGTTTATTTCCGAATATGAGAAAAAGAAGGACTCAAAAGGGATAGCCGTTGCCTATGAGCTTCAGGGCATGTTCTATCAGGAAATTTATTTCTTCAGTACCCTGACTCTCAAATTTTATATCAATAGTGCAGATAACTACCTAAAAGTAGACGACCTGGAATCCCATTACCGGGTAAAAAAGCGCCTTGCTGATCTTTTTTCAATTGACGATGTACTTTATAACAATGCACCTAAATTCTATTTTGAAGCACTGAATTATTATAAAGCCCAAAAAAATGAGCATAAAATCACTGAGGTTAAGCTAGAGTTACTCAATCTGCTTATCAACAAAGATAGCCTCAGGGGCAATGATCAAATTACCGGGTTTTCGAATGTAAAATCAGAACTAAATTCGATCATCGATCAGTGTAGAAAGCTTAAAGACACCAGCAATTTGACCTATGCCTACAATCTTTATGCCTCCTATTATCTTCAAAAAAAAGAATTGGCCGAAGCGGATCGCTTCATAGACATGAGCATAAAGATACATAAGCCAAAAACTTCTTTTGAGCTGCTCAACCTCTTTCAAAAAGGCTTAATTCAAAAGGCCAAAAACAACCTGCCCGAAGCCATCTCTTTTTTGCGATCAAGTGAAAGACTTGCTGAAGTTCGCAACAATAAATACTTGATGCAACACATTTGTCATAATCTGGCAGAATGCTATACCTTGCTCAATAACCAAGCTCAAACACTCAATTATTGGAAAAAGACCGCTGCTGCTGTTACCCGTTTTTACAATTCAAGTGGGACCCAATCGTCCCGAAATGAATTCACTCAATATGAATTGCGTTTGGTGACCCTGGAAAAAAAGTACGCAGCAAAAAATCAGGCCTATTTAAATACCGTCAATTTTGGAATCATTGGGGCACTGATTTTGTTTGGGGTGATCGCCTATCTGGTTTTTAAATCCCGATTGCGGAAAAAAGACCTGATCAACCGCGCACTGGAGTTAAAATCAATGAAGTCTTTAATTGAAGGCCAGGAAAAGGAGCGCAACCGGGTAGCCAAAGATTTGCACGACGGTTTAGGTGCCAATTTGTCCACCATCAAGTTGTTTATAGAAAGCCAAAGAGACAAATACGATGCTACCATCCAAACTCAATTCTTAAATCCTCTGGCCAAAAACATCGACGATGCTTGCCTCGAAACCCGCAACATCTCCCACGACTTGAGGCCCTTTTCCCTGAAATACGGTTTCAGCTCTGCATTGGGTGATTTGGTTAAAAAAGCCCAAACTGCATTGCCCCAAACCGAAGTTATTTTTGGTAGCTATGGGGAAGAACCCCAGATTAGCGAAGAGACTGCTCTCATGGTTTACCGGATCGTGCAAGAGCTGCTCAACAATGCGGCCAAGTACGCCAAGGCTACGCAGATAACTTTACAAACCTTTTATGAACCCGAACAGCTCTCTGTACATGTAGAAGACGACGGACAAGGCTTTGATTTAAAGCTAGTTAAAGAAGGAAATGGCCTTGGCAATATTCGTTCCCGCATCGACTATCTTGGTGGTCAAATCATCTGGCAAACAGCTCCTCAACAAGGTACCGCAGTAATTTTATCGGTGCCATTGTAAAATCACTCCAAAAACCTGGGGTAAACCCTAGGTTATTAAAGCTACGGGTTTACCCTATTGGCTACGACGATGAACAGTCCTAACTTTGTATCATCAAAAAGGACAAAACGATTGTTCTTCTC
>JAAFHQ010000257.1 GCA_013298445.1 Chitinophagales bacterium
CTTCGCCGAATCTGTTGTGGACTGAACATTGGTAGAGATTTGGGTTTCAATTTAGCAAAAGTTGAAAAGTTAAAGGTTGAAAAGTTGAAAAGATAGTGTATGCTCGAAATCAAATCCCTTATCTTGGGAATTGAAAAGCGGCTTTGCGCAGCTTTTCGACTTTTCAACCCTAAACTTTTCAATTTTAATGCTGACCGTTGCCCAAGCTGAATCAACTATTCTCCAACACGCCTTACCGCTGCACATTGAGCAGGTCCCTTTGCAAAAAGCCTTGGGACGTATCCTGGCTGAAGACCTCTTTGCCGACCGCGATTTTCCCCCTTTCGATCGTGTAACCATGGATGGCATAGCCATTCTGTATGCCGAATTCGCGGCGGGGCATCGGCAATTCCCCATCGAAGCAGTACAAGCGGCTGGTGCAGCACAACTTACCTTGCGGCAACCTCAACATTGTCTCGAAGTGATGACTGGCGCCCCCTTGCCCAAGGGTACCGATACCGTCATCCGTTACGAAGACCTCCTGATCGAAAATGGCATTGCACAAATCAATATCGAAGCCATTACCCAGCGTCAAAATATTCATGCACAAGCCATTGACCGCCACGAGGGGGATTTAATCATTGAAGCCGGACGCAAAATTGGCCCAGCAGAGATGGCTACGGCGGCTACCTTGGGCAAGGCTGAAATTGCAGTGACTCGTTTGCCTCGCACTGCCATTGTTTCGACAGGTGATGAACTGGTGGAAGTGCACGAAACACCCTTGCCTCACCAAATCCGCCGCTCCAATGTGTATGCCATTCAAGCCGCTCTGGCTGAATGGAAAATTGAGGCGGATGCTTTCCATTTTTACGACGATGAAGCGGCCATTCAAAAGGGGATCCAAGATATTTTGGCTCAGTACGAACTGGTCATCTTGAGTGGTGCCGTTTCGGAGGGCAAGTTTGATTTTGTACCCAAAGCACTGGCTGCTGCGGGTGTGCAACAGCTTTTTCACAAAGTGAGCCAAAGGCCAGGAAAACCATTTTGGTTTGGGGTTTTTGGCACGCAGGCGGTACTATTTGCCTTGCCGGGCAACCCGGTTTCCGCCTTTGTAGGGACTTACCGCTATATTTTGCCTTGGTTGCGGCAATCGCTTGGACTGAAAAATTGGTCTGTCCAAACGGCAGCTTTAACGCGGGAGCTCGATTTTAAACCAGATTTGACCTATTTTGTTCCAGTTAAATTGGACAATGGAAGTGCAGGATTGATCAAGGCAACACCGCTGGAAGGACATGGCTCAGGTGATCTGGCGAACCTGAATGATGCAGATGGATTTTTGGAATTACCCAGGGAAAGATCACATTTTTCGGCGGGGGAGGTGTTCCCACTTTACCGCTACCGTTGATTAATTTGCTAATTTGTTGATATGGAGCAAGAACTGAATGAATTGTATTCTCCGGTTATTTTGGATCACAACCAACACCCTCGGCATTATCAAAAGCGGCCAGAGGCGGCCTTGATTTTGGATGCTTACAATTCCTTATGTGGGGATAAATTCAAATTGTACCTGGATGTGCAGGAGGATAGGGTAGTGGAGGCTTCTTTTTCGGGATATGGTTGTGCTGTGTCTAAAGCAGCGACTTCGGTATTGATGGAAAAAATTCAGGGTAAAACTTTGGAGGAGGTGCAGGGTTTGGTGCAGAAGTATTTGAAGTTTACGAAAAGCGACCAAGAATCAACAACTGATGAAGAATTACTAGCTTTTGCGGCAGCGAAAAAATTCCCGGGGAGATTGAAGTGTGCGGTGTTGAGTTGGGAGGCGATTGAGGAATATTTGGAAGAGAAGGTTTAGCACGAGTTTGGAGATTTACACTATACTTTCATAAATCGGCAAAGCCCAGGGATTTATCTCCGTATACATCTTTCCAATTTTTCCCGTACTCGCCCGAAAAAGCAATTGAGCAGGTGCATAATCAACAGAGTTATCGTACACATACAGCCTGTCTACAAAAGAAGCTGCTGGGCAGCAATTTTGAATGGACTTATAAAAACGACTGATGATTTTGGAAATTGGCACATCATGTCCACCTTCCATGACTCTGCGGGCTACCCGGCTTGCATTAATACTTGGATGGTTGGTGCCTACGAAAAAAAGGCGGATAAAAAATCCTGCATCTTTGGCTCTTTTCAAAAAATCAACTTTGTCAGGCGCAGAAAAGACGGTTTCAAAAATGAAACTTTCTCCATTCTTTAGGCAATCCTCACGTTGGGTGGTGGCCAGCTGAGCTGCTTTTAATACCGCCTCAGGAGAGTTCCAGTCACCAAATTGATCTTGGGCAATATTGTCAGGGTTGATGTAAATGCATCCCTCTACCCATTCATGTTTGAGGATTTGGGAAGTAACCGAGGTTTTACCAGACCCGTTAGGCCCTGCAATAATTATCAGCTTGGGCTTATTTTGACCCATTTTGACCCATTTTTAACTTCCACTGTTCCAGCGTTTGTTGGACCTTTTGTGCGTGTAAGGTTTTGAATTTTTCCTCCGCTTTGGCTGCACGTTCCTTGACATCTTGCAAGACGTCCAGCATCAATTGTTCCAGTTGTTTTTCGGTAGGCTCTTTGTCAGAGCTGAAACTATAGTGCTTAGTCATAAATGCTGCTTTAACTGTGCAAAATTATAGCTTATTTTATTGCCATTCAACCCTCAGAATTGCCACACATCCAAATACTTCAAAAAAATCTTCGCCAAATTCTGCGCATCCGCCAGGGCTCGGTGCTGTGGCCCTGTAAAATCAAAACCCTCTGCTTCTACACTTGCCTTTAGCCCCCGGGGTCGCCGCAAGCGCTTCAGCTCCATGTACTGGTGTTTGATGTTGATGTGAGAATGCACCCAGTCATCTTCGATGTCGTGCAGTTGGCAATCCTGGAGGAGCAAACGTTTGTCTGTTCCGCCCCAGGAACAAAGGACGTAATCCTCATCCAGCATCAGCCCCCAATCCTGAAAAAGCTCCACCACATTGGGGAAAAGAGCGGCCCGGTCCACCTCGGTTTGTTTGATGTTGGTCAATTCCTGGCAGTACGCCGACAGACGAGGGTTGAGAATCGGGCGAACCATACGGCTGAATTCATCTTCTACCTCGCCGTAGCCATTCATCAGCACGGCACCAATCTCGATAATCTCCTGCACTTTGGAGGGTGGACTGCCCTCCCAACAAGTGGCTTCAAGGTCAAAAATGATGAAATTCAAGGCGATTGGGTTTTGAGTTTTTGTGTTTAAAACCGTTCCTATACTTTACTTCGGTTCCAGGGTCAGAAAGGCTTCCTTGTTGAGCTCGATCACCTCGTCCAGCTGGTAGTTGTCCAGGCGGTTGTGGTAATAGTACAAGAGCGTAAAATCTTCACTAACGATGGCTTTGTCCCGATTGTACCTCAACGGTTTTTTCAGGTGAAAAGTGCCAAGGTGAGTCAAACCATCTTTGATCAACTCATCCAAACCACCACGCACGATGGTAGAAAGCTTGATTTTACCAGCATCTTCCAGTTGGTACAACTCCTGCCGGATTTGCTCAATCACATCCTTGAGCACCGACTCATTAAATACATAATCCTCATTAGGCAAACGCAAGACCCCGAATAAATCAAGGCGAGCGTTTTCTTTGCGCAACATTTGGAAAGCTGCAAAAGCCACCAAATGACTGCTCAAAACAATATTATCGGCGAGGTAGCGCTCCACGATTTTTTCGGCCAGATCTTTGGTGTATTCTGATTCCCTTTGTAAGTTTTCAGTGACCCGGCCCTCGGATACAAAATAATCGCGCACCTGAATCAGGTTACCGTATTGATCATAACTTTTGCCATCGATGTCGACTGGATTGCCCAACACGTCCATAGGTTGTCCAAAGGAAAGGGCAATGTCGTTTCCTTCCGAAAGCACTTGCCAAATGAAACGGATGATTTGAAGTGGGTTGTAAAAATCGTCCCGGGCTTTTAAAAACCGCTCTTTGCCCATTGCCCGCAAGTAACCTTCGATCAAAAATGGCGCTTCCAACACGAAATGGTAGCCTAATACCAGAGGCACAATGAAGATTTTATCCTCTTTACCCTGTTGGTACAAGGCCCGCTGGGCTTCCACGGTGGTACTCAGCAAACCCAGTTTGAGTTTTTCCTCCAACTTGCCCGAACGAGAGCGCGTGCCACCCGGAAAAAACAAGCTATTGGTACCCCTTTGAAGCGACAAATTGGACATCGTTTTGAGCGTTTCCAGGTAGATGCCATTTTTTTTGCGGCGGTCCACCCGGTATGCACCCAGACGATTCATAAAATAGGCGGTGTAACCCGTGTTGTAAAGGTTCAATCCCGCGCCATAGGAAAATGAAGGTAAGCCCAGTACCAAATCCAGCACGTAGCCGATCAAAATTGAATCCAGGTTGCTGAAGTGGGTAGGCACCACAACCACAGTACCTTTGGTCATCAAACCCCGGATTTTTTCCAATTCCCCCTCTACAATCAACTTTTCAGCGAGGAGCCTTTTTTGGTAGGCGAAACGCCAAAAGCCCTTCTGGCGGGCTTGCAAAAGACTATTGAAAAAACGGGTTAAAAAACGCCGGGCAAAACGGAAGGTGGAGATGCGAAAAGTACCTACAATTTCCTCCGAATAACGGTGGATAATGGTTTGCAGGATTTCGGCGTTGTTTTTGGCGGCTTCCTGGTCGGGCTTGTCTAGTGAGTATTTGATGAGTTTGCGGCGGACGCGGCTCCAAAACTGCCTTTCCTTGGGTGGATCTACTTTCCAGCGCTCCTCTTTGATGCGGATGCGTTCCTGATAAACCGTTTCAGCAATCAGATCCGTAACTTTTTGGGTCGGTTTTCGGGTGAGTCGATCCTGGGTAAATGCGTCGATTTCCTGAATAAAAGCCTTGCGGTCCTCACTCAATTTATAAATCGGCCATTCTTCAATATCGGGAATGACGGGTGGAAATGCGGGCGTTTTGGATCGTTGTTTCATAGGTAGTAGGTTGAGGGAGGTTGAGATAGTTGAGATGGTTGAGGCTACCGCACTCCTTGCACCTCGACTTCGCTCGGTGACCGGAGTGCGGTAGCCTCAACCTTCTCAACTTCCCTCAACCTTCCTAAACTTTCATCATTTTTTCTTTTTAATCTCCAGTGCCCCCTCTGTGGCCAAACCATCAATAAAGTTCAGGATTTCATCCCGCCCGATGTTTTTATTGGCCGAGGTGAAGAATTGTTGTGGCAACTCATTCCAGTATTCCAGCAGTTTAGCCTGCGTTGCCTGGATGTTGGCTTCAATCTCCTGCGGCTTCAAACGATCCGTTTTGGTGAACACCAACACAAAGGGAATATGCATTTCTCCCAACCAGTTGATGAATTCAATATCCACGGTTTGCGGTGGAATATTGGAATCGATCAGGACAAAGGCGCAGCATAAGGTAGGCCGCAAAACCAGGTAATCCTGGATCATCTTCTGCCATTCTTTCCGTTTTATTTTGGAAATTTTGGCATAGCCATAACCTGGCAAATCGACAATGGCCCATTGCTGGTTGATCAAGAAATAATTCAGCAATTGGGTTTTACCCGGTTTTTGTGAGGTGTGTGCCAGCTCTTTTTTGCTGCACAACATATTGATCAAAGAGGACTTACCCACGTTAGATCGACCGATAAACGCAAATTCCGGAAATTCCTCCTTAGGGCATTGCGAATGACTAGGAAAACTCCCCTTAAACTCTGTAGTCACTATTTCCATCATTTCTGTACCTCTTTTGTGGGGTAAAAGTAATAAGTACGGGGCGATAAAAAAATATATTGTTCATTTGCCAAAGGATTAGATAAGTAAACGTTTCATTTCAAGTGTCTAATCTAATCCTTTGGCTCAAGAAAATGAACATTTATTTTTGCCCCACTAATAATGGTGGTTTGGCGTAAGAATTGCATCTTTTGTACAGCACGGGATCAAAATATTCATTAAACTACCCGTGGATAAAAACTTAAAACCATGAAGAAGTACGCTTTGTTTTTGTGCTTGGTGACTTTGGCCACAATGGGCTACGGTCAAATTCGTTTTGGTGTAAAAGGAGGGGTGTTGACTTCCAGCTTGAATCAAGAAAACCTGGCTATCCTGGATGCCGGTGGGGTAACCCGCCTAAAATTGGCGCTGGAAGATGCCAATTATGGCGTCAATTTCGGATTTTTGATCCGGGCAGAAATTGGTGACGGGTTTTTACAACCAGAAGTCAACTTCCGCTCGAATTCTGTCAACTTCACCCTTGATGACTTAGGACAACCAGGTACTCCAGGCGATATCTTGAAAGAAAGTTATCAGTATTTTGATATCCCGGTGATGGTCGGTTTTCGCCTTGGCCCACTGCGTCTGCAAGGCGGTCCACAAGGCAATTTTTTCCTCAATAGCACCTCCGACCTGTTTGAATTTGATGATTACGATCAAAACTTCAAAGACTTTACGGTTGGATACGTTGTAGGGGGTGGCCTTGACATTTGGAACCTGATGATTGACCTGCGTTACCAGGGAAATTTCAGCAAATTTGGAGAACACATCACCTTTTTTGGGAAACAGTATCAGTTTGACCAAAGCCCGGCGCAATTCAACTTAACGGTTGGCTGGCTGTTCGGCGGAAGGAAGTAGTTGAAGCGTTGAAGCCTTGAATTTTTAACTTTTCAAGCCTTCAACATTTGAACTCATAAAATTGTGCTAATTTTATATGACTTTTTTGAGCTTTCTGCATCCAAAGTGGAGGAATAGCATTTGTCAATAGATGCTGCGCCTCCACTTTAATACAAAACCAAGGACCAAATGAAAAAAATACTGAAAAGACTGTTGTTGGCGCTCGGAGTGCTTTTGTTGTTATTCGTTGGTACAGCTTTCGCAATACCTTATTTTTTCAAGGACCAAATTCTTGCCAAGGCCAAAGAAGCCATCAACGCCAACCTGAATGCCAAGGTGAATTTTTCGGATGCAAACCTCAGTATGTGGAGTACTTTCCCCGATTTGGGGTTGAGTATGGACAGTTTTACTATGGAGGGAATTGATGCCTTTGCGGGGGTAAAACTGGCTGATGTAAAAAAAATGACCCTCACCCTCGATTTTTGGTCGGTCTGGAATGGCATGGATCCCATCAAAATCACTTCAGTAACGGTGGATGAACCCAAAATTCATGTATTGGTGACTAAAGAAGGCCTGGCCAATTACAACGTAACCAAACCTGCCGATGATTCCACCACGACAGAAACCACCGATTTCAAAATCGATCTCGAAGATTACCGCATCAACAATGGCAGCCTCATTTATGACGATGCTAGTATAGGTGCTTATGTAGCCGCTAAAGGCCTCAATCACAGTGGTTCGGGTGACCTCACCGCGATGATTTATGACCTGGACACGGAGACTGCAATAGATTCTCTCACGGTTACTTACGGAGGCATGAGCTACCTCAGCAATGCCAAAACGGCACTGGATGCCATTTTTCAGGTAGACCAAAACCAAAGTAAGTACACCCTGAAAGACAACGACCTGTTGGTCAATGCCCTGCGTTTGCAGGCAGATGGTTGGATACAATTGCCCGATGAAGACAACGTGCGCATGGATTTGACCTTCAACGCACCTGAGAATGATTTCCGCAATTTGTTTTCGATCATCCCCGGTGCCTATCTGCAAGGTTACGAGCAGGTTAAAGTTGATGGCAAATTTGCCCTGAATGGTGAAGTTAAAGGTACCTACAATGCTGTGACCGAACAAATGCCCGCCTTCAAAGTCAACATTGGTGTGGACAATGGACGGGTGAAATACCCTGATTTACCCCTTTCCATCGCTAACATCAACGCCAAAGGAAGCATTGCCAGTCCTGGCAGCGATTTGGATCTAATGGTGATTGATTTTTCCAAATTTGC
>JAAFHQ010000258.1 GCA_013298445.1 Chitinophagales bacterium
TAAAAATTAGCCACCGTGCCGTGAATGTTTTCCGGGCCAAGTTTGAATAAAAAATCATTAAAAGAACCCCGCCCGGAAATCAAAATAGCCAAGCGATTTTTGATCAAAGGCATTTCCAAGCCTAAGCGATTGGAAATCATGCCAATTCCACCGTAAAAACTGCTTTTTTCCAGGTCTGGATCTTTCAATTTGACATCCAATACGGAGGAGGTACGCCCCCCATATTCAGCGGATACCCCTCCCCGAGACAGGGTTACATCGCGTACTGCATCGGGATTAAAAATGGAAAAAAAACCAAAAAGGTGTGAACTGTTGAATACCGGTGCATCATCCATCAGTACCAAGTTTTGGTCAATGCTGCCCCCCCGTACATTCAATCCGGTTGCTCCTTCACCAACTGTACTTACGCCCGGCAACATTTGTAAACTGCGCACAACGTCGATTTCTCCCATGAAGGCCGGAATCTTACGTATGCTGCGAATGCTGAGTTGGGCTACACCGGTTTCTGTGCTGCGTATATTCTCCTCTGGCTTGCTACTGATGACCGTGACCTCTTCCAAAAACTTGGCGTCTTTACTGAGCACCACATCCAGGATGATGTTTTTATCCACCTGGATCGGGATCACTTTGGCAGCATACCCCAAATAACTGATGCGGAGGGTAAAGGCTCCCGGGGTAGTGGAAAGGCCGTAAAAGCCCTTTTTATCGGTATAAGTTCCAACTCGACTTTCACTTAAAAACACGGCAGCTCCACTGATGGGTTCCTGTGTGATGGAATCGAGGACATTTCCATAAATGGTAAAGGATAGGGTTTTTCCTGCTTCTTGAGCGTGTAAAGATGAACAGAACAGGGCGCTCAAAGCAAGCAAGAACGATGTTAAAAATTTACGACTCATGTAGGTGGTTGTGATCAATGTGCGCTTCAAAATAGTTGCTAATCTTGTAATAGCCAAACGAATGAACTCTTGAGTCGGTAATCTGGCAAAAAAAACAGACCAAATGGCAATATCCGTGGTTACAAGACGTTCGACTTAGTTTTAAAAAAAAACACAAGCTAAGTGTAACTTTTCGTTTTTTGCTGCATTATGGGGAATATAGTTAACAGAGCGAGAATTAAAAGATAGGCTATTCCGTTAAAAAAGCATTAAACTCCTCAGTCCCTAAAACCTCAATGCCCTTTTTTGTTTTTTAATTCCATGAATACCAAAAAATTAAAAGATTATGCGATGGAGTGGTAAAACGCTATTGGCGTTGGTGGCAATGTTGGCAATACCTTATTTTTGGCCAAAAAATGAACTGCCCGAAAAACGCGAGTTGAAGTACCTGCCAGAAAACCTGGAGAACCCTCACTTGCGCGAGGTCGTCAACAATTTTGACCAGTTTTTTAAGAATGCCATGGACGGTTCACGTACACCAGGTGCTGCGGTGGTGATCGTGAAAGACACCTCCATTTTATACATGCGGGGATTTGGGGTCAAAAATTCACGGGTGCGCGACTCCGTTGACGTCAATACGGTATTCCGAATCGGTTCCCTTTCCAAAGGTTTTGCTGGAGTTTTGAGCGGAATGTTGGTTGAAGATGGGCAATTTGGCTGGAACGATCGAGTGAAAAAACATTACCCGGAATTCAAACTCTCCACACCCGATCATACCGAAAACGCTACGATTACCCATTTGCTTTCCCACACAACAGGGATGCCTTACCATACTTATTCTGATTTGGTAGAAAGTGACTGGACTCTGAAAAATATTTCCGCACGCCTGTACCGGGTGCGTCCGGCAGCTCCCCTTGGCAAGTTGTACAATTACCAAAATGTCGTGTTCAGTTTGATTGAAGAGGTGATGCACAATACGACACACAAGACTTATCAGGAGCTTGTACAGGAGCGAATTTTTACACCTGCTGGAATGGGGTCTGCTTCCATCACTTACCGTGACATGATCAAGACCAAGGACAAGTCCTTCCCCCACGATAACCTGGGCGGCCGGATGGACATTACCAAAAAATACTACAACACCGCAGCAGCCGGAGGCATCAATGCAAGCATTTCTGATATGGGCAAATGGTTGCAGGTTTTGATGGGCAATCGCCCGGATATCGTCAGCAAAGCTACGCTGGATCATGTGTTTACTCCGATCATTACAACCAGCAACGAACGGCGGGTATTCCCTCACTGGGCACCCATGCGTGATGCCTATTACGCCTTGGGTTGGAGGGTACTGGATTGTGGGGCAGACACGCTCATCTATCATGGTGGTTACGTGAATGGCTACCGGAGTGAACTTGCTTTTGACCGAAAAGAAAAAATTGGCATCTGTATTTTGTTCAACAACCCAAGCCCGATTGCCAGTTCTTGTGTTCCTTCTTTTTTTGATTTTTACCGCTTTCGCGCCGACGACATCAAGGAGTGGGAAAGTGTAGGAAAATATAAAGCTGCCTTGAGTTACCAAAGCCGTTAAAGTTTAGAAGGTTGAGAAGGTTGAGGGAAGTTGAGGCTACCGCAGAGACTTAGACAAGGACTTTGTCAAAATCGCTCGCGGAGCCTCAACCTCACTCAACCTCCCTCAACCTCCCTCAACCCAATAATCTATGCACATTCGCCCAGCACAAGCCACTGATTTAACTGGCATTACCCGCCTGTTTTTTGCCACCGTCAACAATGTCAATTCCAAAGATTACTCTGCCGAACACATTCAAGCCTGGGCCGAAGCTGCCCTTGATCAGGAATATTGGCAAAGTAAAATCGACAGCCTTTATTTTTGGGTCGCTGAAACTGAAGACAGCGAATTATTGGGCTTTATTTCACTCACCCCGGAAGGATACCTGGATCACATTTTTGTCCACGACAAACACCAGAACGAAGGCATTGCCACAGCATTATTGACCATTCTGGAGGAAAAAGCACGAGACTTGGGCCTGACCAAAATAGACTCCGATGTCAGCATTACGGCCAAACCTTTTTTTGACCAGCAAGGCTATGTGGTAGAAAAAGAAAACCGCAAAGAGTGGAAGGGCCTGGTGTTTGTGAATTATCGGATGGTGAAGGACTTGGAGTGAATATTCCTTTTATTCACTAACTTAGCGGGAAATACCTTCACTCATGAGTCAATGCTTTCGTTTTTGGGGCTTTATCAGCCTGCTGATCATCAGCTTTTCCTGCCAACCCACTACTCAATACGACCTCGTCATCCGCAATGCCACCCTCTACGACGGGAGTGGAGGGGCACCCGTTCAGGGCGATTTGGCCATTAGTGGCGACACCATTGCCGCGATGGGGAAATTTACAGGCAAGGGTAAAACGGAAGTGGATGCGGCGGGCATGGCACTAAGCCCCGGTTTTGTCAATATGTTGAGTTGGGGTACCGAAAGTTTGTTGGTGGATGGCCGTGGTTTGAGCGACATCAAGCAAGGGGTTACGCTGGAAGTGATGGGCGAAGGTTGGTCGATGGGGCCGCTGAACGAACAAATGAAAAAAGATGAGGCCGGCTCACAGGGCGACATCAAATACGACATTACCTGGACTACGTTGGGCGAATACCTGCAAACCTTGGAAAAAAAAGGGGTAGCCCCCAATGTGGCTTCCTTTTTAGGCGCAACCACCCTGCGCATCCACGAAATTGGTTATGAAGATCGCCAACCCACACCTGAAGAACTAAAAAACATGCAAATGCTGGCGCGGCAAGCCATGGAGGAAGGTGCATTAGGCATTGGATCTTCCATGATTTATGCCCCGGCCACTTACGCGTCCACCGAAGAATTGATTACCCTGAGTCGGGTGGCTTCTCAATACGGCGGTATGTACATCACCCACATGCGCAGCGAAGGAAATAAATTGCTGGAAGCGGTAGATGAAGTGCTGCGCATTGCCCGCGATGCCAACATTCCTGCTGAAATTTACCACCTGAAAGCTGCGGGCAAAAACAACTGGGCCAAAATAGATCGGGTGATTGCCAAAATTGACAGTGCCCAAAAAGCTGGACTAAAAATCAGCGCCGACATGTACACCTATACCGCTGGCGCCACTGGCCTGGATGCCTCCATGCCGACCTGGGCCCAGGAAGGTGGATATGGGGAATGGGTAAAACGCCTGCAAAATCCCGCAACCCGCAAGCGCATCATCGCCGAGATGAAAACCGACGCCCAGGATTGGGAGAACTTGTATTATGCCGCAGGTTCCGCAGAAAAACTGCTGTTGGTGGGTTTTCGCGCAGATTCGCTCAAAAAATTCACGGGCAAAACCCTGGCGGAGGTCAGTAAAATTCGCGGCAAAAGCCCCGAAGAAACCGCCTGCGATCTGGTCATTCAGGATGGTAGTCGGGTTGGTACCGTTTACTTCCTGATGTCGGAAGACAATGTGAAAAAACAAATCAAATTGCCTTATGTTTCCCTTGGGTCAGATGCTGGTGCACTAGCCTCGGAGGGTGATTTCCTGAAATCGAGCACGCATCCACGTGCTTATGGCAACTTTGCACGGCTCCTGGGCAAATATGTACGGGAGGAAAAAGTAATCAGCCTTGAAGAGGCCATTCGTCGCCTGAGTGCCCTGCCTTGTGAAAACCTCAAAATCCAAAAACGGGGCAAATTGGCCCCTGGCTATTTTGCTGATGTAGTGGTATTTGACCCCAAAACCATTGCCGACAAAGCTACATTTGATACACCCCACCAATACGCAGTGGGCGTCAAACACGTTTTTGTCAATGGCATTCAAGTACTGGCGAATGGAGAACCTACCGGAAAACCTGCGGGGCGTTTTGTAAAAGGCCCGGGTGCAAAGTGAAACCCATAGTGCCTTTCCGAAAACTTATTGTCGCTTTGCCTGTTAATGGCCATAAGCCGTTTTTTAATAGGCCAAACAATCGATTATGTGTATCTTGTGCCCTGTTTTGCTAAAGATTCCCTAAATGACCCTGGCTTACATTGTGCTTAGTAATGTAACACATTGATTAACTGAAAATCCGTTTACGACAAAAATCTGTATTTTAATGAGAGATTTTGCACAAATTACCATTACTGATCCGATGGGCGCTCCAACGCCATCGAATTTTTTGGATCGCCTTTGGGTAAGCATGCTTAAGGATTCTAGGGATTTGCCACTCATGCAACTTACCGTAAAAATTACTTTGACTTTACTTCCGCTGACCGTACTGCTGTACTTTGCACATGGTTGGGTGTGGGGACTGGTCTTTGTCGCTCATTTTTACCTCAATCACTTGTATTTCAAAGGGCCATTTGGGCTGATGTTGCATTGTGCCATCCACCGTCCTTTGTTCAAAAAAGAATACGAGGCATTGAACAACTACCTGCCCTGGTGTTTGGCTCCTTTGTTTGGGCATACCCCCGAAACGTACCGTGCGCACCACATCGGCATGCACCACGCGGAGAACAACATGGAAACAGATGGTAGTTCCACCCTGAAATACCAACGCGATGATATGCGGGATTTCGGCAAATACGTGGGGCGTTTTATCCTTTACGGGGTATACGATTTGTACTTGTACCACCGCTCCAAAAAACGCAAATTCTTCATGACCCGCATTCTGGCTGGTGAGATTGCGTTTTATACGATGGTGATTGCGTTGTGCTTTGTCAACTTTACGGCGACCTTCTTCGCCTTTATTTTTCCCTTGTTTGTCTTCCGCATCGTAGCGATGTTGGGCAACTGGTCACAGCACTCTTTTGTAGATGCCGAAGACCCCGAAAACCCATACAAAAACAGCGGTACTTGTATCAACCATAAATACAACCACAAATGTTGGAATGATGGCTACCACATCAGCCACCACATTTTTCCGCACCTACATTGGACTGAACACCCGAACCACCTCATAAAAAACCATCAAGAGTACGCTGAAAACAAAGCCTTGGTTTTTGAGGACCTGGATTTTCTGAGGGTTTTCATCCTGTTGATGCAAAAGAAATACGACAGACTGGCCGATCATGTGGTCAACTTCAACGGAACTTTTAAGTCGAAGGAGGAGATTGTGGAATTGTTGAAGGCTAGGACGATGAAGATCGATGCCGTTCATGCGGTTCCAGCATAGCAATACATTCAGTTTTAAAGGCTCGGCATTTGCTGAGCCTTTATCAATTTCCAAATTTTTGCGTTTGCATTACTTGCTGAATTTCATTCGCAACAATTTCATTAATGATTGCCTCTAAGACGTTGTTTTTGTTCAAGCTTAGTGGCTTTCTAGTATTGGGTAATATTGTGCCTAACATTGGTTCTATTTCGAGCCATAGGCATGGCTTTGTAATGATGGAAAAGAGATGTTGATCTGAGCGTTTTTCCCGCAAGTAAGTAAATAACTCCTTGTGAGTGCCATCTTGACCCGATATAAAATCTGCACAGAATAAAAAACAAATAACTCGGGCTTGATCGAGAAAATCTAATAAACTTTGGGATTGATCGAACCCGGTAATTTTATGGTTGTGAGATAGCGTAAAAGGAAATTTTTTTAGCATCGGATACATGTGCGTATGCAGTCTGTCAAAGAAATACTTCGATTTACTATCAAAGCCAATAAATAGGGAAGCCCCAAATTTTTGGAAGATTTCTGGATATCTGTTTCCGTCAAAAAAATCAGGATAGGCGTATTCATCATGATAACGTCTTAATTTTTGCCGCAGCAATTTTTCCGACTGGAGCGTCGATTTCTCGATGCTTTCCCAAGTGTTATGGATTGAGTTTTTTAACTCTTCTTCTAAATCATCTAAAAACACTTTGGCACTTTCTTTCCGAGGACTCCATTTTATTACCCCGTCACCTTTACCGTATACAATCCGCCGGGGCAAAAAATTGTATTCAATAGGGGATGTGTTATCGGGCGCTGTAACTGTCGCTTGAGCTAGGGTTGATTGGACCGTTTCCCTTAATTCTGTTAGGTTTAAAGGCCAATGATATGTACTAAATAAATCCAATATAGATTTATCAAACACTTGATCGCTGGTCTTCCCAAAATAGGCTTTTAAGTATCGTGGGCATACCATGCTATCTTCTAACAGTATTTGGATCAATGTTTGCAAATAGTTTAAACGGGTTTTTAGCGCCGGGATTTTAATTCTATTTGAAGCTTCGATGTAGTTAACTAAATCGAGCGAAATGAAACCTTGCTGGGCTACTTCATCGAAATCATTTTCTAACAAAAAAATTACTTTTTGAGCTTTCTGCAGCAAAAGACTTAGCTGTTCTTGCACCAATGCGACACTGGCTTCAATTCCTGTGACTACTATAACTGTATTTGGAGGAATTGCCTTGAGGATCACTTCAAATTCGCAGTTTATAAAATGGAATGTCAAATTAGGTTTATGCCGTTTTAAACGCTCAAGTACGTAATTTTTTCCACTTCCTCGTTCACCTTGAATGGCATAACAACAAGACTCGTTTTCAGACATCGATTCAAAAAAATGAGAAATTTGGTTTTCAATTTCCTGAGGTAATGGAAAAACTGGTTTTATGACGGATACGGGCACGAAACAATCAATGACTATTTGAATTTTAGGTTGGAGCGTTTGAAAAGAGTATTCTTCTTTAGGGAAAATTGCGGATACTCCAAGGTTTAAAGCATCCGTATATAAATTCATTTGCATTCTCAAATTGCTAGCAATTAGAATAATTGGACGTTCATCTTGCTTGGTTTTTAAAATTTCCAAAATCTCTGCTCCTAGATGTGCTTCTGATGTGTGGCTAATCAATATACAGATGGCATCAAAACTTGAGAAGTCTGGAATAGATGAGATTGCATTTTTGCTAAAAGTCAGAATATCCCTTGATTGAATATTCCAATCAACGCTTTGAAAATATTGATCATCACCAATGGCTAAAATATTCTTTATAGGGGCTGACATACTTATATTTTCAATTTATACAATTTACAGATCACAGGAAAATT
>JAAFHQ010000263.1 GCA_013298445.1 Chitinophagales bacterium
CCACTCCTTCTCCATATCCGACAATATCCTGATTGGTGGTGATTTTGATGAACATTCTTCCTCCACCTCTCAGATAAGCAACTTTTACGTCGGTAATCTTCAGGTCAGCGGGTGCAGACAATTTTGGATTCTCATCTACCGCATTGGTATAACCTTTGCCAAAAGTTTGGGTTAGCCCCGTAAACCCCATGGCACCAACCAAGGCACTTTTGCTCAAAAACGCACGTCTTGAAGCTGTTTTTTTCATGTTTATAGTTTATAAATTAATGATGAACTTTGGTTTACCAAGTTCTGGTTTTAAGCAGTTCTTCTACCCGTTCAGGTGATACCGGAAGTTTCATTTTGTTGTCTTTCAACCATTGAGAAAAATCTTTCTCGATTTCATCCGACCAACGGGTGTCAATTTGCCCGGCGGTGTATTTTTTCTCCCGCAATCTTGCGTGGCCAAACATGTCTCTGAGCCGAACGATTTCAGATGATTCAACCACTTGTTGAGCCAGATGTGCTGGTATAAAAATCACACCACCATCTCTGGCCAACACCACGTCGCCAGGTATTACCGTAGCAGCCCCAATACGTGTGGGCGTATTGATGCCGATCAAAGTAGTGTTCAAACGAGGTACCCGGTCATTGGGGCCGATGCTACCAAAGTGATGGGAGGGATGATAGGTTTTGAAATAGACCGTAAAATCTGCCATTTCTTTCATCCCGTTGACGTCTCTGATTGGACCATCATAAATAAATCCGTTACCAGATCTGCCCAGGATGGAGTTGGCCAGGTTGTCACCAACGGTAGGGCCATCAATTTCAGCACCATGATGATCAACCACATACACATCACCAGGTTGGAGCATGTCGATCGGCCAGGCATTGGGAGACAATATGCGGCCATCGGCCTTACCTTTTTCCTGAATGGCTTTGTGGATGTCTGGTCTGCCTGGAATAAAGGTGGCGGTTAAAGCTCGCCCCACCAAAACTCCTTCAGGGTGAACCTGCATCCAGTTCCCTTCGTATTGATAGTTGAAACCCGCACCTCGACAGGTAGCCCAAGCTTCCTCAAGGGTCACCGATTTCATCCTTTTTAAAATGTCATCAGAAACTTTGGGTCTCCCGTCAGCAAATCGTTCCCCTTTCCATTCAGGGGTGAGAAAAAGCATTTCTTCTTTGGAGCTTTGCTGCGCTTGGAGCATCAGCGGGAGCAATGCTAAAAGACCCCAAAACTTGATCAAGGTTTTCATGTTGAAAAAGATTTTAATGTTTTTGTTTGTTTGTTCGTGAAAAAACACCTTTGAAATGTCACGTTGCAAGGTGTTAAATTACTATTTTTTGAGAAAATAATAACCACTAGACAAGGTAAAAGAATTGGACTCAATTTGGTAAAATAATAACTGTTTTTTTTACAATTATTAAGCTCAAAATGGAATAAAATTGCTAGATTCATCCCATCAACAAAACTTAATCAATTATGAATGGCTTAAGATCTAACAAAATTTTTCTTTATTCAATTTTGTCTGTTACGATTGTTATTGCAATGGCAAGGTGTGCCTCTTCTCCAGAATCTGAGTGGCAGAAGCTTAACCAGGCGCTAATCAGTGAACACAATTTGAAAGTGCGCAATCTTTCTGGATTGCCCACCAACGATATTGAGTCCAACCTAAAAGATGGCCAGGTCGCAAGCCTGGATAAACTGGACAGTGTGGAGCTATACCCAGGCGTGAAAGCCAAGATGTTTTGGGGAACAGGCACCATGGTGAGTGTCCTTGAACTAGCACCAAATGCAAAAATCCCTGAGGAGGTATTACAATCGGAAAGATTTGCATTTGTCCTTAAGGGTTCAATCCAACAAATGACAAACGGAAAGAGTCTGTCTCTGATTTCGCAAGAAAGAGAAGCACCAGATGGTACTCATAGTGGTACCCCTAGGGTTGATTTTGTATACCTGGGAAAAGGAACCAAAAGTGGGGTGACCGCTGGTAGCAACGGTGCTAAATTGTTGGAAATTTACAGCCCTTTTCGCTTGGATTATCTACAAAAGGCTGGTGTAAGCAAGTTACCTAGTGCAATGGAGGTGCCTTCGAACGCCGCAAAACCAAATGTAGAGCCCAATAAAGTTTACGATTTGTACGGCTTCCAATTGACGGAATTGGCAGAGGGAGCAAATTCCAGACTAATTTCGGGTGAGTATACCCAGCTTAGCTTTATTTCAATGGATCCAGGATCTGTCTTTAAACATCACATTCACCCCGAAGAGCAAATGATGATGGTGTTGAGAGGTGAATGTGACGAGATTTTGTTGGATACCGAGCAAAAAATGGTTCCCGGCAGCATGGTAGTGATCCCGGGCAACATGGTCCATGGCGCAAAAATGGGTGATTTGGGATGCGACGCACTTGACATTTTCTGGCCAGTTCGGGCAGACTACATGGAAAAGGAAAATGCCCGAAAGGCTGCTTTCAGCGCGATAATCCCGGAAAATTCAAAACCGGAGTTGTTGGTCGATGGAACAAAAACCAAACCAAGTCTGACTTTCAGCGAAGGGCCAAAATGGATGAACGGCAAAATCTATTTCTCCAACATGTATTTTGATCAGGCCTGGACCGCCGATCCTTCCAAAAGTTCTACTGTCGAATTAAGTCCTGATGGCACTTATAAAAACATTACTCAAGGCAAAATGCAAACGAACGGGCTCTATCCCTACAAAAATGGCAACCTGCTGGTTTGTGATATGATCGGTCATCGGGTGGTGGAGATGACTCTGGCCGGAAAAGTAGTAAAAGTAATTGTAGATCAGTACGAAGGGAAACCCATCGATGGGCCAAATGACATCGTTACCGACGCAAAGGGGGGAATTTATTTTACTGACCCTCAGTTTACAATGGAGCCCCAGAAGTCCCAACCCGGACGGGCAGTGTATTACGTTTCTCCCGAAGGTAAAGTGACTCGGCTTACCAAGCCAAATGAATTTGCAATGCCCAATGGAATTGTGTTGTCTCCAGATGGAAAAACGCTGTACATCAACAATTGTTACGATGACGAATCCTGGTTTCCGGTAAACAGTGAGAAGGACAATTACATCTGGGCCTACGATGTGAAAGAAGATGGAAGCATCAGCAACGGCAGGCAATTCGCCAAATTATTCCTAACTGGTAATGTGCTGGACAGAAAAGGCAAGTCATCCAGTGCCGATGGTATGGCCATCGATAAAAAAGGCAACCTCTACGTAGCAACCTACTATGGTGTTCAGATTTTCAACGCTCAAGGAGCCTATGTTGGCATGATCAATTTACCGAGCTTCCCAGTGAGCCTTTGCTTTGGAGACAAAGACATGAAAACCCTTTACATTGTCAGCTACAGCAAGGTGTATAAAATCCGCACCAACATGGAAGGCTTTGTCAATTATTTATAAATCGTCACAATCATAACTGCATGAATAAGATCACAATGAACAGCAGACTGTTGGCAGTCTACCTACTTTTTTTTGGAATTGCACAAGTTTCGGCACAAGAGATTGGCAGCATTGAATTCATTGCGCCAGAGCTTGGGGGCCTCATCAAAAAAGATGCAAAAATTGAGGTGCTTGCCGAAGGTTTTCAATTTACCGAAGGGCCCCTGTGGTTAGAAAAGGAAAAGATGCTGTTGTTTTCCGATATTCCCGCCAATACCATTTACAAATGGACCGAAGCCAAGGGCAAAGAAGTGTATGTAAAGCCAGGTGGTTACACGGGCAGTGAACCAAGGGGTGGATTCATGGGCCCCAATGGATTGTACAAAACCAAAGACGGTAAATTGTGGGTTTGCCAACATGGCGACCGCAGAATTGCCGCTATGGATGCTCCTCTTGATGCGCCAAAGCCAAATTTTTCAACCGTTGCGGGCACCTACGATGGCAAAAAATTGAACAGCCCGAATGACTTTTTTATGTCTTCCAAAGGTGAGCTTTATTTTACCGACCCGGCTTATGGTTTTGAAGGAGGAATGAGAGATCCAAAAAAAGAACTTCCATTTCAAGGGGTTTACAGAATGGACAAAGCTGGAAAGATCACGCTTTTGATTGATTCCATGCAAGCACCCAATGGTATCGGCATTCTTCCCGATGGAAAAACCTTATTGGTAGCCAATACTCAGGGAAGAGGTAGAGGCTGGTATGCTTATGATATTGCCTCGAATGGAGCTTTGGAAAACGCTCGTGTGTTTTACAATCCAGGAACGACCCGGGAACCGGGAGGCTGCGATGGATTCAAAATCGATAAAAAAGGCAATGTATTTGCGGCAGGGCCAGGTGGCATCTGGATTTTTACCAAGGAAGGCAAATTGATTGGAAAAATCAAGGTAAATAACCTAACAGCAGCCAATTGTGCTTTAACGGCGAATGGCCGTTTGGCGTTTCACGGGTGCCTTTCCAGTCGCCATCTATGCCGGTTTGGGCAAAGGCGCTAAAGCTTCCAAGTAGGAATAGTACTGCGATCAAATGTTTCATGATAAAAAAATTGTAGGTGGTTAATAAAAATATTAGACTTTATGAAGAGAACCTCACTTGGCCAGAACGGGGCCTTTTTGAGCGACTTTTCGGCTATTTTCTCGTCCGTAGCGCTGCTACGCACTCGAAAATGAGCCTTAACTCGCTCAAAAATTCCTCCGTCCTGCCTCAAGCAGCTTCTCTTCATAAAGTCTGATTACCAAGTTCTTTTGCTCATCATTTTGTCGAGTTCGGCGCGGGTCATTTTGCCCAGTTCAGGATGTTTTTCCAGCCATTTTAAAAACTCTGTTTTGATCTCATCCGGCCACTGGCTGTCTATTTCTCCAGTGCTGTACTTGTTTGTTTTGACCATTTCAAAACCAAACTGGTCTTTGCGGATCACAAATTCAGCCGTGCTGACCACTTGTTCAGCCAAATGTGCAGGCACAAAAAGCACTCCTTCGATGGTAGCAATCACCAGGTCACCTGGAAGAACGATGGCATTACCGATCCGAATGGGGCTGTTCAGTCCCATCAGTACCATTTGTTCGGTGAAGGAGGGGTGAAAATCCCGTACAAAAGCATTAAAACCTTTGAGATTAGTGATTTCCTGCAAGTCCCTGCATGCCCCGTCGAAAACTACGCCGTTACCAGATTTGCTATAAATAGAGTTGGCCAGGGTAGCACCCATGATCGGGCCGCCACCGATTTTCCCAAAGGCATCGGCAACATACAAGTCACCTTTGGTGAGAACATCGATCGGCCAGGCGTTCGTATTCCCTTTTCGACCTTGTTTTGCCCCTCTGTCCTTGATGTTTTTTTCCACGTCAGGTCGGCTGGGCAGGTACATGGCAGTGACTGCCCGCCCACTCATGGTTTGGTTGTTGACCATTTTCCAGCCGCCTTCGTATTGGTTGAGGTAGCCTTCGTTTTTCAGAACAGTCCAGGCGTCATCGATCATGATGTGCTTTGCCCTTTCCAATAGATCATCGGAAATTTTTGGTCGGCCATCGGCAAAACGTTCTCCTTTCCATTCCGAGGTAAGAAAGATCAGTTCTTCTTTGGAAATGGTTTGCCCATGCAAAGAAAAACGTACTGAACAGCAAAAAAACAATAGTGAAAAAATGGCGAAATAAGGTCTCATGGTACTTAGTTTGTGATATTTTTAACTGCTTCTGGTCCCAGTCGCTCTTCAATTTGAGTCAAAAACAGACTTTTGGGCGTTACATGCCTGTCCATGACCTCTACGTGGCCATTGCGTTTGGTCAAATCTTGCAACGCGGCATTGAAGATGACCGCATTGAGCCCAATATGCCCAAAAGAATAGTTTTGTGCAGTTGGCGGTTGTTGGATCAGGTAATCTCCCTCACAATTCCAGAATACAATATTGGCCCCGGCCCAACCAATGATGAAATCCCAAAAGCGGGCAGTAAGTGGGGCTTTCACATTGTCGTACAAGACCCCGTTGCACCAATGGTTATGGGGTTCACTGGAAGAATAGGGATTAATAGCGGTACAGGACAAAAAGACATTCCCACTTGCTTCAGATCCTTGTAAGACAAAGGAATGGCGACCTTTTTCAGAAACACATCTCTGAACCAGGCAAAACTGGCCATTCATCTGGAAAGTGAATCTCCGCCCGCCCCAACGTTGCGACACTGGTTCCCGGGCATCACAATCCTGGACTGTAACCCATTTTGTACCAGCGTTAGCCTGCACAACACTGCTTCCAAAATGAAGCGCTGTCATGTTCCTAACCCATGCATTTTTAACGTTGCTGAAGTCGATGAAATTGGCATAATGGTTTTCATCAGAAAAATACTCCTCCCCCTGGTAGCGATGTGCTGCGGCCAGGTCGTCGCGGTCCATGTTTCCATATTCCTTGGTACGAATGGAAGGGTCATATTCTGAGATTCCGCGCAGGTTTTCAATGCCAACTTGTTCGATACGTTCCTCACTGTATTTGTAGAGTACTCCCCCACCCCAGCGTTTTTCAATTGCGGTAAAAATCGGAGCATCAAGGGTAATGGTATTCCCAATGACAGCAACGATGGTTCGGTCAAAATTGATATCAAAAGGCTTCCAGCGGTTCCTTCCCACAGTGGCCGTGTCCAATCCAATCTTTTTGATCCATTCTTCATTGCCAACACGTCTGACAATTACCCGGTCACCCTTTTTGAATCCTTTGGCCGAGACCACCTTAAGACTAGACGCGCCTACTGGTACGTATTCGTCAGTAATGTCTTGCTTGGAATCTTCCTGGATTTTTATCCCCGCTGCGCCGCTAACGTTAATCAGGGCTGGGCGTCTGAAGCGTGGGCCACTGCCCGGCTCTGCTGGTTTCGGAATTTTCCCATACAAAATAGTGCCCACATCGCTGCGGCCCTCACCGCGCAAAACTACCCCCGAAGCCTTGATGTAGATGGGTTTGTCCAATTGGTACATGCCCATTTTAAGTAGCACTGCTCCGCGAAATCCCGAGGCATCAAGCGGCAAAGCAGATACCCGATCTATGGCTGCCTGGATGAGGTCGGCATTGTCTCCCAATTTTGGCCAAATCGTTTCTTTTACCGCCACATAAGGAATCGGTATCCCTCCCCCTTGATAGCCGGCATGAGAAAAATCAGGAATGGTATTGCCAAGGCTATCGGCAACGTATACCAACTTTCCGCCAGTTCCAGGATACACCAAAGAGGTAGTGGGAGGCATATCCTGAGACTGGGCGACAAAAGCATTAAGGCAGCATGCTACGATTGCAATCAAAGAGCGTTTGAATCTCATTGAAAATGATTTAGAGCATTCACTGAGTATGACGCAAAAAATTACTTCCCGATTTTTTTAGAGGCTTTTGAACAGGAAGCTCACTTGAAATGAAGCGTTCGACTTCCTATTCAAAACCCAAATCGGGATTTAATTTTTCTGCGTTACTTAATCTTTAAAAAGCAGTGGTGCCATCTGATACAAACTACGTCTCCAGGTCTGGAACTCATGGGCGGTACCTTCAGAAATATAAGAAACTACATTAAAACCAGCTTCTTTTAGTGCAGCACTGGCAGTTTTAATCCCATCAGGTCTTTCTTTGCTGCCACAACTCAGGAAGACGAGCTTCGCTTTGGTTTTGTCTTTGATATCTGCAGGAGCGTAAATGCCGCCACTCAGGAGGCCATAGTGGGAAAAGACTTCAGGCCGGTTCATGGTGATGGTTTTGGTTTCCATGCCGCCCATAGAAAGCCCAGCCATGGCGCGTTTTTCCGGTTTGGCAATGGTGCGGAAAGTTTTGTCTACATAGGGAACCAACTCATCCACAAGAACAGTTTGAAATGGCTTGAT
>JAAFHQ010000026.1 GCA_013298445.1 Chitinophagales bacterium
GTTGTTGATTGATCCGCAACTGCCGATTAAACAATAAGTCTATTTTATGTGCCACTAAAATGGTGATCAATTCTGGATCAATGTTTTTGGCATTTTTTTCCTTCTCCGCCATCACCTCAGACTGGTGCAGGTGAAATTTCAGAAGATATTCTACAAAAATTTCCAGGTCAGCAAAGTGGTGGTAAAAGGAAGACTTGCTAATGCCTACTTTTTTAGCGAGCACTTCCACTTTTAATCCATTTTCGCCGGATAAGGCAAAAATTTCGTATCCTGTTTTGATCCAGATGTCTTTGTTTTCGGTCATAGGTATATGGCTGGTCATTACAACAAACAAGCTATCGCTTCGCAAAATTCTGCAAATAATTGCTCAAAACGAAATTACCCTCAGAACTTTGCTATCAACGACCCCACTACCCCACTCCCGATCTTTGGTGTTTCGTAAACCCGCCCATGACCTTCTCCATGATTTTCACCTTCATAAAACGTGGGGCGGTGCGCAAGGCATAAGTCAATACTTTTGACAGCAACCCGGGAACGACGTTGGTTCTTTTGCCCAAGGCAGCCAGTATAGAAACGCCAACTTGATCTGGTGACATGGCATTGTCCATTTTCATATTGGCCCTTTGCCCGAATCCAGTCTCGACAGGCCCAGGTGCCACAGCCAACACATCCACGCCGAATGGCTTCAACTCTACCGCCAAGGCTTCTGCAAATGATTGAATGTAGGCTTTGGATGCGGCGTAATTGGCGGCATAAGGCACTCCCTGAAATGCAACCAAGGAGCTCAGGAAAATGATTCCGCCCCTACCCTGTTGCTTAAATTGTTGAGCAAAAAAATGAGTAAGCACAAGCACCGCCTCGCAATTTACCCGCAGCAAGTTGATTTCTGAATCCAGTGAAGCATCCACAAACAAGCCCGAAGTTCCATAGCCTGCATTGTTGATCAACAAGCCGATCTTCAAGCCACGGGTGGACTGAATCATTTTTTCTACGCCATCTTTATCCTTCAGATCGGCAACCACCGATTTTACTTCAATCTTGTGGTTTTTGAGCTGCTGTGCAACCTTTAGCAAACGCTCCTCATTTCTGGCGTTGATGATTAGGTTAAAACCTGCGGCGGCCAACTGTGTTGCCAGTTCCAAACCAATTCCAGAGGATGCCCCGGTCACGATGGCCCATTCGCCATATTGGGCTTTAAGCCTTTGTTTTTTTGTATTGGAAAGATTCATTTTGGGTATCCTTTTAAATTCACCGCAAATATGAACCCATGAAAAGGCACAAAACGATAACAAATGTTAAGGCTTTTGTTTGAAGACGGACTGTCGGATGGTGGGCTACTGGTTTTGCCTTTTGAGTCGACTCAAGTGAACGGGAGTGATCCCCAGGTAAGAGGCGATCATGTGTTGAGGAACCCGATTGTGGATATTGGGAAAAATCTCGTTCATCAAATCGTAGCGCTCTTTGGGGCTTAAGGTATACAAGTGTTGAATGCGGGAATCCAAATAGATGAAGTAGTGCTCGGCAATCAATCTGCCCAATTTTTCGCCTTGCCTCAGGTTGGCGTAACCCCAATCAATGGCAGATTTGGGCATTACAATGGTTTCGGTATCCTCCAAGGCCTGTAACTGATACGCAGACTTTTCTTGGGTCAAAAAAGCGCGGTAATCGGCAATAAACTGGTTTTCGATGGCAAAATGGATGGTGTGTTCGGTACCGCCAAGGTCATCGAGTTTTACTCGAATGATCCCCTTTTTGATAAAATAGACCTCGTTGATGAATTTAGCCTCCTGACTCAATAATGCTTTACGTTTGAACACTTTTTCGTAGCACAACTCCGTGAAAGCCTCAAGCTCTTCCTCAGAGATTTGGATCATTTGTTTTAGTACATTCTTCAATTGAAGCATTGGATCAAACCTTTTTTATCAAATAAGAATTTGGCAAAAAGGTTTGATCCACTAAGGCACAAATGAAAAATACCTCAACCAATGATGCGATTGTCTTTGGCTACATAACGTGCAAAGCCCAACAATGCCCCGAAGACCATGATGTTTCGGAAAAAATTCACCATTTCCAGCTCCATTTCACGTGCCAGATCAGCTGTCATCATTTCGGTGTCCAGTTCATGGCCATTAGCCCGGGGCAAGTGCACGAGGACAGCCATTAAAATGACATAAAGCGCCATGAGTGTATAGGCCAATTTATCGTATTTACCAATTACTGCACTGGTAATGAACAATACAATACAGACCATCGTAAAGTAATTCCAGAACAGTGGAAAAGGAAGATAGTCTGGTACAAAACCTGCGCCCACTTCCGGTTTGCCCAAATGCAGGCCCACGTACATCAAAAACGACAGCGGGAATAAATAGCGGCCAATGCTCAATAACTTATCCATGATGATTAAATTTCGAAAGATGACATAGGACGGATTTCAGCATAGTTCGCATTGCCATTTTTTCGTCCTATGTCAATTTGGTGATTCAATGCCACAAAATTCCAGATTTGAATCCCAACGACTCTTGATAAATGTCAATGATTTTGGACCTTACAACTTTCCTTTGAGGCGGGTCATGGTTTCGGGGCTGATGCCCAGGTAAGAGGCAATTAGTTTGTTGGACAGGCGAGTCATGAGTTGGGGCTTGTTTTCAATCAACCATTTAATCCGATCGAGTGCATTCAGGGAAGTCATGGTATTCACTCGGTACACCGTATTGCTGTAGGAAAGCTCCAAAATTTGTTGGTAAATCTGTGCAAAGGCAGGAATTTCTGCCGAAAAGTACTGAAATGCATCATAATGAATCCGTAATAGTTTGCAGGGTTCAACACATTTGATGTATTCTTCGGAAGCTTGTTGGTTTTTGAACCCAAAAATATCCGTAACCCACTGCTCCTCAGTGTACAACTCGCGGGTTGATTCATTGCCATTTTTGTCGATCACAAATACCTGCAAACAACCTTCCACAATGAAGTAAACGTGTTTGCAAACTTCAGCCTCTCGAAGCAAATAGGTGCCCCGTTTGGGCCGAAGGGGTTCAAACGCTTTTGCTACTTCTTCGAAGCGCTCAGGTACTTTGCCTAAACGTTTGATTATGTGTTCTTGAAGCACATCAAGCATAAAAACAAGGTTGAGACTGGCAGATTTGAGCAGGTGAAGTTAATAAACAGTTGGTTTAATTGTCTCATTCGGTTTTGTTATCTGACTTTTTTATCTTTGAAGATGCAATGCCCATTATTCCGGCGCAATTGCCTTCAACCCGTATTAAATGCAACCCGAAGCTTTAGATACCTTCCAGGATACCCTACGTGAAAGTCTGGCCAAAGATGGACTCAGTGCAGCCATCACCATGCTCAAAAAGGCTTTGCCTGAACAAACTGAAAAATACAACCTGGTTTTTCAATTGGAAACCCGGCTCAACCGCATCAACAAAGACCGTATCAAGGGGATTCTTAGTCAGGAGCAGCTCGAAATCGCCTACAACCGCCTGAGTGATGACATCCTCAACCTGGTCGCCAACCTTAATACCGCAGATTTTGAAATACCCAGCGTTGCCACAACTGCTGGAGGGCGTAAAACCGGAGCGCTGCTCTACCAGATTCCACGCAAGATGGAACTGGATCCCGAAAAAGCCTACCGTTGTATAGTGCGCCTGGCCTTTAACGAAGAGGTGATCGTTGAAAACCTGGACCTCAATAAGGATACCGTTTTAAAACCAGTACGGGTGTCCGAAATTATGGAGGTCGAGTTAAAAGATCCCAATGACGCTCCGGCATTCACTATCCAACTCATCAATTCCGCTGAGCAGTTTTTGGAGGAACACGCTTATACCGAGTGGCAGTTCAAGGTCAAACCGATCCGAACAGGTGCCTTGCCGCTTTTATTGGTTGTTGCTGTCAAAGAATACCTACACAATCGGCCGGTTAAGCGGGAGATAGTATTGGAAGAAATCATCGAAGTAGTTGCAGAACCCGTTGAAAATGTAGAAGCTACGGCGGATTTCCAAAGTGCTGGTTACACTTTTTTGTATTCTTCCGAACCAGAAAACCGCAGCGGAGGGTTAATCAGCACCTTTGCCAATGGCAAATACAGCATGGTCGCTTCTATTTTGCTCTTATTTCTGTTTGCCGCCGGGATTTGGGCTTTGGGTACCCGCTTAGGTTGGTTTGATCGGAAACCCAAAATCATTGAAGAACCTAAACAAGAAAAAACGGATCTATCCAAAAAAACCAATCCAGCTAAGGGGGATAGTGACCAATCTACCATCGACGTTGTCCTCGACACCCCTGTTGCCCAAAAAGATACTCCAGCAACCGTCCTGAACACCAAACCAATTAAAGGCAAAGCAGCTGATCCAGTAAAAAACAATCCTGGCAGCACTACAAATAAGGGCAAGACTGTTCCTAAAATAAAAAACACCGGTCAAAAGTCGGTAAAATCCCAAGATACCAAACCTTTGGATCCAGGGCCGATCAAGCCGGTTGATCCGACTAAAGTACGCAAATCGGGTTTCACCATGGTGAGGGTGGAAGGAGGAAAACTCCCTTTAGAAAAACATTATGGCAGCAAAATTTGCCCCGCTGACACCATCAAAATCAACAGTTTTCGCCTGGGCAAATACGAAATCACCCAAACCGATTGGTTGGAAATCATGGGCAAAAACCCCGCGTTCAAAAAAGGTTGTGCTGATTGTCCGGTTGAAAATGTTTCCTGGAATGATGTGCAGGAATTCCTGCAAAAAGCCAGTAAAGCCAGAGGCAAAAAATACCGCCTGCCCTACGAGGTAGAATGGGAATACGCAGCACGCGGCGGCAAAAATCCACATGGATTCCAGTATCCGGGCAGCAAACAAGCGAGTGAGGTAGCCTGGTTCAGCACCATCAAGGAGCATACCCATAAAGTTGGACTAAAAAAGGCCAACAACCTGGATATTTATGACCTAGGGGGCAATGTACGCGAATGGTGTCAAGGAAGTTTTCCTGCTTCCTTAAATTGTAAAGTTGAAAATGAGGGTAAAAAGCCCCTGCGTGGCGGCTCCTGGGTGAGCCCCAGGAATAAAATCAAGGTAACTGCTCGTGCAGACGCAAAGCTCAACTCCCGCGATGAACAAAGTGGCTTGCGTTTGATTGAAGAGTAGGCTTATAATTTACCGTGGCCAGGGCTGATACAAAAAGGTCACTCCCAGGCTGGAGCGTTTCAGCGGGTATTTTTGTACCTCCACATCGTTGGACGGGGCTTTTGGCGCAAGATTGAGTAGCCCCAGATCAAGGTGAGCCGCAAGGCGCCATCTTTTGACACCGTACCCTATCTCACTACTCACGCCTACATTCATCGGCCTAAAATCGGCGTATTCCATTTCATCATTGTTAAACGCCAAAGCTTGATGGTAATCGTTTTCCGAACGGCCATTCTCCACATTTTTGAAGGTAAATTGACCAGCTACACCCAGGGCGGCAAAGGCGCCCACACCAGCACTGAATTTACCCGCCCGATAATGCAACAGCAAGGGCAATTGAAGCTCAAAAACACCAAATTGATACTTATTTTCTATTATGGTTTCTCGATTGATGTAATCATCCGTTTTGATGGCTTTAAAACTGGATTTGTTGAGTAAAATTCCCGTAGAGGCAAACAACTTATCACTTAAATCGTATTCGATGTCAAAACCCAGGGACAAGCCTGGGCCAGGATTGGACTGCCAACTACTGATGTACGCATTATCGATGTTTTTGTCCTTTGGAAAATCGTAGGTCGCTAAGGTGAAATTCGCTCCCCCAAAAAAGCCCATGCGGACTTTTTGGGAGAATGCGTAAACGGCCAGTAGATTGAATAAGGCTAACAGAAGATATGTTCGTTTGGTGGTCATTTTGAAGATATTTGGCTTCAAATTATGAAAAAATCCTCAGTCTATCTCCAACGCCGGGGGTTACCAAAACGACGATACACCACGATCCCCAAATTCATGTAAATATCTTTAGCATCAGGGCCCGCGGCGAAACTGATCCCATCCAGGTAATCTGTAAAACTAGCTCGAACACAGCCCTCTAATGCCAATGTAAAGCCCTCCGAAATATCAAATTTCATCCCCAAACCAACGGGAATGCTTACCCCGAGCAATGAATTGCCATAAGCTCGATCTTTCTGGATTCCCGCTTTTATGTCTTCACTATTTCCCGTATAATTGGAGAAATTGGTATTGAGCACCCCTCCCAACAAACCAACTCCCGCATACAAGTAAGGAGAGATCAGTTTATCCATGTTTACATTCCCGGCTGCATCGGTGTAATAACGATTGGAACCAAAAGGCTCCCATTCGCCCAGTACACTTAGTTCCACTATATCGGTGCTGAAATCAAAATCCCGGGATTCCCGACCTGCATAATGATCATCGTCCCCTTGCAATTTAAGGTAAGTAATTCCGCCCCTAAAGCCCATGCGGTTAGACAAGTTCGTCCGGGCAATAAGTCCCAAACTTGGGGTAAAATCCTTGAGGCGAGGAGTAAGCGTTGGGTTAATATCTCCTGAGTAAACCGCCATCCCGGCAAAAACCCCACCTTCCCACACAGTTTGAGCTTTGATCGTGGTCATAGCCATAATCAAGCACAGAAAAAGTACTGATTCTTTCATACTTAAATAGTTTTTGGAAAAAACACTACGTAGTGGGGCAAAAAATAAGTGCTCATTTTTCTTGAGCCAAAGGATTAGATAAGACACTTGAAATGAATCGTTTACTTCTCTAATCCTTTGGCAAAAGGAGCACTTATTTTTTTATCGCCCCTACTGCACAACATCTAATACGAATTCAACCCGGCGATTGAGCACCCTTCCTTGGGTAGTTTTATTGCTCGCAATTGGTTTTGTTTCGCCGAATCCTTCATGCTTGATTCGTTTAGCGTCGATAGAACGTAAAAGCAAGTAGTCATAGCATGATTGGGCACGTTTTTTTGACAAATTCAAATTAAATTCATCTTTTCCTTGGCTATCTGTATGTCCTTGAATGCTTAATTGATACGCAGGGTAACGCATCATCAATGCTGCTACCTTGTCGAGGATTTTTTTAGAACTGGGCAATAGTATTGCGCTCCCAGTCTTAAATCTTACCTCCTTGCGGGCTCGGGTAAGTACAGCCAGGTCCTCTTTGCGGAGTTCTGGGCAACCCAACTTATTTAACAATCCGGCTACTTCAGGGCAACGGTCATCCAAATCAATTATACCGTCCTTATCACTGTCTGGGCAGCCAAAATGGGTGGCAATTGTATCTGCTATTTCAGGACAACGATCATCAGGGTCGGGAAACCCGTCGCCATCTGTATCGGGACAACCTTTAAAAGTCAAAGGGCCCGCTTTCTCCGGGCAGCGGTCATCCAAATCGATCAAACCATCTTTATCGGTGTCTGGGCAGCCATATTGATTGGTTGTATCGGCTACTTCAGGGCATCGGTCGTATTTATCAATCAAACCATCGCAATCCGTATCAGGTTCGGGGCAGCCATTCGATCCAGGCAATCCTTTCTCATCTGGGCAAGGATCGTCCTTATCGGATACACCATCCCAATCGGTATCAGGGCAGCCACCAAAAGCGGGCATACCTGGCAAATCGGGGCAGGCGTCGTCGATGTCCGCAATGCAGTCGTTGTCTCGATCCGGGCAGCCCTCAGTTTCCACAATACCAGAATCGCGGGGGCAAAGATCAGCAGAATCCATGAAGCCGTCACCATCTGTATCGGGGCATCCACCACTCATGAGGTTACCTTTTGCTTCCGGGCAAGCATCTTCTGCGTCTTCCACTCCATCCCCATCGCTATCCGGGCAACCTCTGGCCGATTCTACCCCTTTCAGCCTGGGGCATGCGTCAATTTTATCCAAAAAACCATCCCCGTCGCTGTCGCGTACCCCCATCCTTACAATCAAGTTTACTCCAGCTGCGGCGTACCAATCCCTCCGCTTAGGGTTTCCTGTAGCGCTCACGCCATCGAGGTAATCACTGTCTGCAAAACGGAATGCACCTTCTAAAGCAATGGTAGTGGATTTGCTCAAATCAAAACGCAATCCGCCACCAAAGGGCACTACAGGCAACTGAACAGTACGACTTTGGGCTTCATCTGCCAGAATGGGAGGAGCAATGTTTTCGTCTATTTTGAAATCGACCTGATAATCGGTTTCCGGTTTGAACCTGGCTATTCCAATACCCGCAAAAAAATAGGGCGTAACTTTAGGTTGATAGCGGTATTTGCTTTCAGGATAATGAGACTTACCAAAAGGGTCCCATTCAAAGGTAAAGCTGAATTCCGTGAGTTTGCTCCGAAAGGAAAAATCGCGCAGGCGATGAGGTGCTTCAGCTGGAAAATTTCGATCACTGCCACTCAGCTTGGTGCTCACGCCCCATAATCTGGTTGAAAATGAAGGGGTCAAATAATAACGAAAAAACCCACCATATGCTGGATTCAACTCTTTCAACAGCGGATAATTCTCAGGGTTAAGGTCACCTTGATATCCCGCGCCACCCAGCAACAATCCAGTTTCCCACCTTACCTGTGCAGCGAGCCAAAAAGGCAAAAAGCAACACAGTAAAGCAATGGTGTAGTTTCTCATTCCTTCTCTCATTTTCGCAGCTTCGTGTAGGAGCTCTCGAAATTAATAATAACTGAAGTAAACCTGGACGACGACAATTAGATTATGGAGTCAGCTGGAAAAGTATGCTTTTTTTAACGATTTTTTAAGATTTATGGTATGATGGCAAGATAAAAATAACATTCAAGAAAAAAAAAGGGTGAACCTTAATCTAACGGTTCACCCCAGTACCAGTAAGCAACAAAGAGGGATTCTTTTCAGCATCCCTGTATCTTAAAATGAAAAATTATTTCCTTTCAATTTTATGTAAAATTAACACCAGCAAAAAAAACTTGGAAGAAATAGTTATCCACACAAAGTGGAAAACTTTTCTAACTAGTTATAAATCATTAATTTAAAAGCTTGAATTATTTTTCCACATGTGGATAACTCAAATAAAATGTGGAAAACTCTGGCGAGAATTGGATTCAAAACAGGCGTTTGCGTTGAAAATACAAGGCGAGTAATAAACTGATGACCAAAGCCAGGACAATGATTAGGTACACTGCAAAACGGCTGGTTTGAAACGGCAGGGGCACGTTCATCCCGAAAAAACTAGCAATCAGGGTAGGTACAGCCAAGAAAATGGTAACGAGTGTCAGGCGGTGTATAGTAACGTTCATGTTATTTGAAATGATGGAGGCATAGGTGTCCATCGTTCCACTTAAGATATTGCTGTATACGTTGGACATTTCCAGCGCCTGACCATTGTCAATGATGATGCCTTCAAAAAGATCGAATTTTTCCTCGTCATCCCGAATCGCCAAAAAATCAGTGCGCTTCATCTTCATGTTGAGCAAGTCATTAGCACTGAGCGAGTTTACAAAATAGACCAGACTTTTTTCTATGCTCAACAATTGGCGCAACTCCCGGTTGCGGCTAGAGTGATACAATTCTTGTTCGATGAGATTGCGCTTGAGGTCTAATTTTTTCAGGCAGGTCAAAAATCGATATACATTTTGCTCCAGAATCTGAAGGATGAATTGGATGGAATCTGCTGGGTCAAAATTTTTCACCTTGTCATCTAAAAACCGCTGCAAAACCGGGTTTTCGATGGACGTGATGGTGATCACGTGCTCATCGGCCAAAATTATACCAATCGGGACCGTGATGTAGATGGCATCGTTTTCTTCTTCGGTTGGGTTTAAAACAGGCGTGTTGACCAAAATGAGTCGCACCTCATCTTCAATTTCGTAGCGGGAACGTTCGTCAATGTCCAGAGAGTCGGTAAAAAATTCGAGGGGAGAATCGAAGGTTTGCGCCACCTCTTCCAACTCTTCCTGGTTGAAAGGAGGGGTAATATTGACCCAACAGCCTGCTTCAGGTTGCTCCAGTTCCTTCAATCGACCATCCACTTTGAGGTAATATCTGACCATAACGTTTGGCGTTTGGGTTCCAGAATCTGGTAAGTGTATATTTGAATTTTTTCAATTGGAATCCCAATCTATTATTCAAATACACGCTGTATGTCCCGACTCCTCAATTCGCCCGCAAACTTAACAAATCTGTTCCTAAATACGCCTCAAAAACGGTATTATGTTGCATTTCGTATCTGGTCGACGAAGGTTTCGTAAAAAGGAAGGTCTATCGCCCCAGCATCGGGTGCCCAGGAAGCCTGGCGGTCTTGCAAAAGCAGGAAATAATCCATGACTAGGTCTCCTTGTTGCTCCAGGTTAAATTCAGAGATGTGTTGCGCTTTATGCAATGCGGTCAAACCACCGTAATTGTAGCCCATGGCGGTTCCTTGTGCCCGCAGTGCCCGTGGGATGTAGGCGGCACCCTGCCGGCAATACTGCCAAACGTGCACCAACTCGTGGATCAGGATAGCTTCAGAGAACGGCCCCCAACTGTTGATGGTAAAGCCAGATACGTACACAATGCCAGTGCTACGTGTACCAATGCGGGCACTTTCATCGATGCGCACCAACTCTAGCGGAATGGCATTGCCAAAGACCATGCGTGCTGAAAATTTCTCTGCGTCGCTCAGGCCACGCGTATTTCGTTTCAATAACAATGCATTGATTAATTCAAAGCAGTCGAGTACACCCAACAAATCGAGCAAAACAAAAGCGAAATCAGCTGGATGTTGAATGCTTGAACGCTTAAATAACCTGCGTAAACGTTGTGGGTAAGTTCCGAACCACAAGTTTAGTCTAAGCAAGCCATAAGGTTTGTTCTTTTGGTACATGCGTATTGGGGCATTAATCAAAACGAATGGCTTTGACCGGGCTAATCCGACTCACCAAATAGGATGGAATGACCAAAAACAGCAGGGTGATCACCAGGGTCCCGGCATTCAGCAACAAAATGCTCCAGAGGTTGAAGTGGACCGGGGCATAAGAGAGGTAGTAGTTTTCCTCATCCAGGCGAATGAATTTGAAATATTTTTGCAGGAGGCACAAGGCAATTCCCAACAAATTTCCCCAAAACAAGCCATTGAGAATGATGTAGGAAGCATAGTACAAGAAGATGCGTCGAATGCCCCAATTGCGTGCGCCCATACTTTTGAGCACCCCGATCATATTGGTCCGTTCAAAAATCAGGATCATCAAAGCGGTAATCATGTTGATGATGGCTACGATGACCATGAGGCTAAGAATCACCACTTCGTTGATGTTTTGCAAATCCAGCCAGTTAAAAATGCCCGGGAATTTTTGGCGGATGGTCTCTGCATAGAGCTCGTTGGGGATATGATTGTAATAGATGTCTTCGGAAAGGGGCTTCAGGTCGTTGATGTCGTCGAGAAAGACTTCAAACCCTGCTACCTGGTCTTCCGTCCAACCGAGCAATTGCTGAATCTTGCGAATGTCTACCAGGGCGAATTGGCGGTCGTATTCCTCCAGGCCTGTTTTGTAAATGCCACAAATTTTAAAGCTGCGTTTGAGTTGTTCACCGTTTTGCACAAAATGAACCCGGAAGCCATCCCCTACCCCAACCTTGAGGCGATTGGCCGTGGTGCGGGAAATCAAGATTTCGTTAGATGCGGTGCTGTCCTTGGTGTTGATGGGTTTCCCCGCCACGAGGTATTGGCTCAAAAAATGCCAATCAAAATCCTGCCCTACTCCTTTTAAAAAGATGCCCTCAATTTCGTCCTTGGCCTTGATGATTCCCCCTTTAAAGGCATACACTTGAATGTGCCTTACCCCTCCGTTGGTGTAGCGTTTTCTTTGGACTTCCCGGCCCAGAATATTGCGTTTTTCGAGAAAGGCAACCCGGCGAATGGTATCTAAGGTAGGGTAAAAAGGCTGGTTTTTATCCACATAAGATTCCTCCAGTAAATTCTCGTATACACTGGCATTGGTAATGTGGATATGCCCCCAGAAGCCAAAAATTTTACTGCTGATTTCCCGTTTAAAGCCCGAAACCAGGGCAGTAGCGCAAATCATCACACTGATACTCAGCGCAATGGCAATAACCGCGATCCGAATGATCACCCGCGCAAAGGACTGTTCTCCCTCGGCAGCAACTTTTTTGGCGATAAAAAAGGAGTAATTCATGGAGGCGAAGATAAGGGTATTAGTTGAAAAGTTGAGGAGGTTTAGAAGGTTTAGGGAGGTTTAGGCTACCGCAGCGTCTTTCATTGTCCTTGTCTAAGTCGCTGCGGTAGCCTCAACTTCTCAACCACTCAACTTCTCAACTCCCCTAATACACCACCATCTTCATCGTCTTCCGATAAGCCCCGGCTTGCAGGGTATACAGCAGTACACCAACCTGGTTCAAATCCGTTTTATCGATGACAATTTTTTGATGACCCGCAGGGTAATCCTGCGTGATGGACTTGAGTACACGCCCCGATAAGTCGCTGATCTGCAAGCTTGCAGGCCCGGCTTCGCCCAAATCAAATTCGATGGTGGTCGATTGACTAAAAGGATTGGGTGAATTGGGATAAAGCTGGAATTGAGGCTTTAGGCTTTCTCTCTCCAAATTGCGCTCAAGTACAATTTTTTCAAACTCGCCCCCATCGGTATAGGCTTCAGGCACCAAATCTCGTTCCGCTAAACGAAACAGCTCACTTGAGCTACCTGATTTTTTTGCCCTGAATTCAAGGGTAGCCAATTGGCCCGCTTTTTTGCCTGAATTCAACCAGGAAACCCGAATCAGCCCGCGTTCAAGGTCACTTAAACCAATACTTTCCATACCTGCATCCCGGTATTCGATGTTGTGGAAGCTCAAAAGCTCCGGGTTGAATTGCAGGCTAAACTGGGCACCGGCCAAGTCGTTGGCATTGAGCAAATTCAGCGGAATGGTGTACACTTCCCCTTCTTTAATTTCACTCGGTAAAGCTCCGGTTTGTAAAATTCTTTCTGCGGTATTGCGCAATTCAGGAGCGGCGCTTAAATTTTCTTTGGCAGCGTTTCCACTCACATCGCCCATTTTTACGGCAACAAAATCGGCACCCAACATTTCGCTGTTCAGGTTATTGTAATTGCGCAGTTCCGGGATGGTTTCCACCAGAGGATTTTGTGGGTCTTTGAACCGGAAAGAGGCATCTACAAAGCGCCAGCTTGGGCATTTTTTAAATTCCAGATCCAGGCGTAACACAACTTTACGAATTTGGATGATGTCGTAGGTGGATACAAAGCCTGACAAATCCACATCCGCAGCAATGAATTTAAAAGGGCTGTCAAATGGCATGGACCCTAAAATATGCCGGGTAATGAGTACAATATCGTAAGTACTCACCCCATCCAAATGATTGGTATTCAACTCCGGCGAAACGGTATAATCATTGTTTTCTTTTAATTGCAAAAAACTGAATTGTCCATTTTTGTTGCTTAAGGTTGTTTCATTTTGCACTCCACTCAACTGCACATTGGCATTATTCAAGGGGTTGTTTGTAAAGGTTTTAATGGTACCACTGATGCTGGCGCTACCGACTCTGGGGCATAAACCGCGATTGTCTTGTACCAATACATAGGTTTCACAATAGCCGTAATTGCCTCTGGTATCCCAAGCGTAAACGTACACCAAAGTGCTAGGCCGGTCATCACAGGTTAAGGTCACACTGATGTGTTTGGGGTCTGGTTTTTCACTCCCACTTTCTATGTCATCAGCACGGTGAATCGAATAAGCTACAATGCCAGAACAATCCTCTACTTTACTGGCAACAAAATCTTTGGCCCAAACTACTGCTGCTCCCGGGTCAAGATCGCCGTCGCCGTCAATGTCTTCCGGTACTGGCAATGGCATCAATTCAACGACGAGGCCATTGATACAAATCGGGGCAGGTCCTTTTACGTCACGTACTTCAATCTGGATGATTTCTCGCCCGGTATTCCCACAGCCGTCGGAGGCATTGATCTGAATTTTATGGATACCAATGGGCAATCGCTCCTGAATCCGGTAGCGTGGATAGGTACCTACCAGTTTCAGCGTACGATCAACTTTACCATCCGCCTTTTCATCATAAAGAGCCTCCACTTTCAAGTCCTGGCTATTACAGTTTTCAGCAATCGAGAACTGGTAATTGACATCACCGGTGCAGTCATTGTTGCGGGCATCAAAAAAGCTGCTGCTCAAGAGGGTAATTTTGGGCGCTTCATCGTCGTAAACCTTGATCAACTGAGTGTATTCCCAAATACCGCGTGACTGCAAAAGGGGGCGCTCGAGGCTACTGGTCCAGTAGCCTTTGGCATTGGGAATAGTATTGTTTATGTTTTGGTCCTGGTCTATATAGGTATTCCCATTGGGTTGAACCAACAACCAGAATGCTGTATTGCCACGTTCGCCATCTCCATCGTAATCCCGGTCCAGGTTGACTGGCTGGGCCCCTTCCTTGTACTCACACCAATTGATGATCGTCCAGGTGCGCAAAATTTTGTAACACTCTTGTCCGGTGGAGGTAAATTTCACGTCGTTCACACTGAAAGCCAGAATATTGCACCCATTTTCCTGGTGAATGAGTTTATTGCCAGGTGGAATTTGTTGACAGGTAACCGAAGTGTCCCTGGGAAAACGAATGGCATAATCCCGAATAGCAGAAACCCGGATAACCTGAATGCACTCCGGGCTGCGTTGTTCATTGGCTTTGCCCAAGTTGCGAACTACTTGCCAGCGGCGGGTAATGGTGCCAACCCCACAGTTGTCCAGCTTATCCAAAGCGGGCAATGACACAATGCTCAACAAACCACAGGGGTCATTCAGCACTTTGCCTACCCCAAATAAACTGAGATTCCCCAGGTTTTTATCCGTACACAAAATATTGGTATCGGCAGGCACCGCGCATTGCAACAGGGTTTTGTCCTCTACGGGTACCTCCAACCAACACTTGCTGCTGTTGCCTGCGGCATCACGGGCAATCAACTCCACCCGTACTTTGGCACCGATGTCACAACAGAAAAAGTCGACCCGATCGGCAGGCAGGGTGTAAAAAATGCCATTTTCCAGCGTCAGCGCATCAGCTGTGTCCAGTTTACCATTGCCATTCTGATCAAAAGCCATAGTACAGGCAGAAGGCACTACCCGGCGTACTTTGAGCGACAGCAATTGGCAGTTGTCGCTGGAGCCTTCATCTACATCTGCTACCGTAAGTCGGCCATAACCATTGCTTACACTTACATTGATGGCATTGTCACAGCGTACCTGGGGCGCTATTTTATCCTTAACCCGTAGCTCAACGGAATCAAGCCTACTATTCAAACAGGGGTCATTGGCATACAACAACAAGCGATGTTTGCCTACTGGCAAATTGTTCATTACGCCATTGCTGATGGGGTAAACTTTTTCCAACCAAACCGAGTCCCCCACAGTTGGGCGCGCTACGTATGATTTGACCTTTACGCTCAATTGCACTGCATCACAATCACTGAAGCCGATTTGGTAAAGTCGTTGCAATTGATCCGGAGTAACTGGCAGGGTCGCAGTACAACTCATTGGCTGGGTTGACACCTCAATGGGTTTGCTGGGTTTCGTAATGACCGGGGCTTGCAAATCGCCTATTTTAATTAACGTAGTGTCGGTATACACAATGCCTCCGGCACACCAATCAAACAACTTTAAAGATTGAATCACCTTTCTGCCTCGGCGACAAATCAGTACTTCCGTAACCTGCCGCTCAATGGACAGACCACAAAACTCGCGGTCGAAAATCGTGGTATCTCCTATTGCATTGATCCAGAATGGATACAACATCGGCGTACGGATGACCTCTGGAATGCAGGAATGGATGGCGGTATCTTTGGGGAAATGTAATTTTTTCCAATCGGGCCGCCAAAAAACGATCACCTGAGTGCTGTCCTTGCGGTTGCCAGCGGCATCTTCAACAGAAAAATTGCGGTATATTTTGGCGAAAAAAGTACTGTCGCAGTCCCCCAGTACCAGGCGGTCACTGACCTTAAAATTAGCTAGGATGCCGTTACAGTTGTCGGTAAAAACCACCCTGCCCGTGTAGTAATTGTATTGCGGCTTTTGCCAGGAAGCGGGAATATTGTAAATGCTGTCGATGTCAAAACATAACCAATCCAGGGTATCACGCGCCCAATCGATAGCCCGTACAGTGGGGGCACGTTTGTCCTCAGTAATTAAGGTACTCTGACAAATGATGCTTCCGGTAATGATGTCGCGTACCAAGTAGGCATATCTCCCAGCCCCATCCGCAATATTGCGGTTAAAGGGATTGGAGTCGTTGACCAGCACCTGCAAACGCGCCCAATCGGTGGCATCATCGCCACCCAACAAGACCTGCTGTGGGCTAATACTGATTTGACAATTTTCATTGAGGGTAAAAACGACATCTTGACGGCAGCTAAGGGCCGCAAAACTGGAGAGAGACGATCTGGATTCCCAAAAAGATGCCTGTTGTGGAAGGGTCGCTGTAAACGCCCCCACAAAAAGATAATACAACCATGCGGCAGAAGAAAATAATCGCATAGTTCGGTTTGATAGATCGCCTTACAAAATCAACGGGGCTTTCCTTTTATACAAAAAGCTGTACCGTTCGCTCAAAAATAACGCGCATTTAGCTAATATAAGGTGTTTGGAGGGAAAAAGTTTAGTCTGAGGGGGTACAAACAAGGAATAAGGAGATGGAATGACGAATATTTCGAATGCCGAATGACGAATTGGGTGGTAGCGCCTGGGATTTTGGGAACCACTAGATTTGGATTCCATTTAGGTAAATTAACCAGCAAACCTTAAGGGCAACGCGCCAAATTCGTCATTCGTCATTCGAAAAATTCGTCATTCAAATCATTTCTTTTGCTCCAAGGCCTCCACTTTCCGATTCAGCGCGATGACATACAAAGACAATTCTTCCACCTTTTCCAGGAGTTTTCGTTGCATTTCGCCTACCTCAAAGCCAGCTTGTGTCGCTACCTCCTGTGCAGAAGGAATCCCTGGCAAATGCCCTTTTTCACGAATGTGCTGCTCCAGTTTTTGCAAAGGCAGGAGCTTGTAGTCCGGTAGAAAAACGTAGTCGGGCCAGTTGGCCACAGGCAAGACCTTGACATCCTCGGCAATGATTTTGCCTTGCACCGCAAGTTTAAATCCCGCCGGAATACGCGTGGAACCAATCCCCACCAGATCATTGGCATTCGCAGCCAGGATCACATTGCCACCACGGGTGATGATGTTCCCGGTTACACCCAGTTTCCAGGCATAACCATCCGTGTTGCCGCCAATGCGCATCCAGTCGTTGACGCGCATGCTGCCATTGACGTGTAGTTTGGCATCGGGATTGGTGAGGCCAATGCCGATGCGGTCGTTGTTGTCGGCCCCCAGAATCACGTGCCCACTGCGGGTAATGATATTGCCAGAGATGCCTAGTTTCCAGGAATAGCCATCGGTATTGCCGCCAATGCGCACCCAATCGTTGAAGCGGGCACCTCCGCTTCCTACATGGAGTTTGGCATCCGGGTTGTTGACCCCTACCCCCACATTGGCGGTGGTGATGATGCCAGCGTTGTTGTTTACACTTTGCCACTGGGCCCAAA